>JBEEMY010000067.1:0-8119 GCA_041192415.1 Verrucomicrobiota bacterium
GAGGACGGTAGCTTCACGCGCGTCGGCGGCACGGAGGAATTGCGCGTGGACGTGCGGCTCGTGGCCGCGACGAATCGCGACATCGCCGACGCCATCACCGCCGGGGAATTTCGCGAGGATTTATTTCACCGGCTGAACGTGGTGCAGTTCAACCTGCCGCCGTTGCGCGAACGGGGTGACGACGTGCTGGTGCTGGCCGGTCATTTTCTAAAAATTTTCCGAGTGAAGATGAACCGCAGCGCCGGGACGTTCTCCGGGGCCGCGCAAAAAAAATTACTCGCCCAGCGCTGGCCGGGCAACGTGCGCGAACTGCGCAATGTGGTGGAGCGGGCGCTGATTTTGGAGACGGGGCCGGAAATTCAGCCCGCCGACTTGCCGGATTTCGCCATGGATGCCCGGCTGGAAAAAACGCCCGAATCGGTCATCGCTCCCGGCGAATCACTCGATGTCGCGCTGGAACGACACGAGCGCGAAATCATTCAGACCGCTTTGGCGCAGGATAATTTCAGCCTGACACGCACCGCCGAAAGGCTTAAGCTCACCCGTCATGCGTTGCGCTACCGGATGCAACGCCTGAACATGAAGCTTGAGGGCGAAGGCAATTAGCCGCGCCATTTGAAAATGAACCAGATTTTTGCACTCCCCAACAACGGCCAAAAAGGTGAATGGCTGGTGTTTCTCACCATGGTCTTGGCCATCGGTCTGACCGTGGGCATTGTGCTCATCTGGCTAAAGGTGTATCGCCCAAAAAAGAAAAAGATCAAACACCACCACCGCCGCAAGCGCCATCATCGCCAGCACAATCCCACGCTCGCCGAGACTGGTGGCTTGCCCCCCGTGCGTGACCCCAACCAGCCGCCGTCCGGCTTGTGACCATGCAGCACAGCCGCGCGCTCACCAAGAAAAGCGCCTCCAACCTCGCGCTGGCTTTCATCCTCCTGCCCCGCGAAAAACGCGATGCCATGTCCGCGCTCTACGCCTTCTGCCGCGCGGTGGATGACGTGGCGGATGAAGATTCCGTGCCGACGGAAAAACGCCGTGAACAACTGGCTGGCTGGCGCGAGGACATCCGCCGCGCCTGCGAAAATGAAAAACCGGAGTTCATTCTCAACCAGGAATTCGCCCCCGTCATCCAGCAGTTCAAACTGCCATTCGCTTTATTTGACGAGCTGATTAAAGGCTGCGAGATGGATTTGGAAAAGTTGCGTTACGAAAATTACGACGAGCTGGAACTCTACTGCCACCGCGTTGCGTCCGTGGTCGGGCTGTTGAGCCTAGAAATTTTCGGCTACCAAAATTCCGCCTGCCATGAATACGCCATCCACCTTGGCAAGGCGCTCCAGCTCACGAACATTTTGCGCGACGTGAAGAACGACGCCGCGCGCGGGCGGATTTACTTGCCCCAAAGCGAACTGAAAAAATTTGGCGTGACCGACGCGGAGATTTTGGCGGGGAAATTTTCCGAGCGTTACCTCACGCTCGCCCGCAGCGTGGCGGAACGCGCGAAACATTTTTACCAACTGGCGCGGGCAACGTTGCCGCCGGAAGACCGCCGCGCCATGGTGGCCGCTGAATTGATGGGCAGCGTGTATTGGCAACTGCTGGTGAAATTGGAGCGCGGCAATTTTAACGTCTTCGGCCCGCAACCGCTGAAACTTTCCAAGCCAAAGAAACTCGCGCTGATTTTCCAGTCGTGGGTTCGCCATGCCGCCGGATCGAAGTCATCCGCCTACGGACAGGCGTGAGTCACAGTTTTTGAATTTCCGGCCAGAGGGCTTTCAAGTCGTCATCCGCGAGTGCCATTTTTCGGATCTCCACTTTGCCGCCGGCTTGCACAGCGCGATCCAGCCATTCCCGCGCCTTGTCCATCTGCTTCAACTGGCACGCGTAGCACGCAAGGTTGTAGGCGATGACCGGTTCCGTGGGAAATTTCTGCGCGGCGGGCAGCAGCGCGCCCCACGCCATGATGAGTCCGCCCCGGCTCGCGCGGCGCAGCGCATACGCATGATGCAGCCAGCCGGATGAATCTTCCGGCGTGTGCTGCAATTCCAACCGCGCCACCGCCAGCGCGGCCTCCCAGTTTTGCAAACGCGTTTCCAACTGCCACCGCACTTCCAACACCTCGGGATGCGATTGCAACTCCGGCGCGATGGCGTTCAATTCCGCCGGCACCTCTTCGGGGCAATCCAATCCTAGCCAGCCTTGCGCGGCGTTTAGAAAATGGAGGTCGGGTGGTTGAACCGGTTGCACATGGAAAATTAAACCGTTGCAGGGAAAGTTGGCAAGCGATGGATTGAATTATTCTCGGAAAATTATTCACAAGTTGGCAAACGCTCGCTCGTCCGCTAGCTTGGATGCACCATGAAAAAACTTTTTCTCACCGCTGCTGTTTTGCTTGGCGCGCTTTCATTGCACGCGGCTATCCAGACCAAAACTATTGAATACAAACAAGGCGACGCCACGCTCGAAGGCGTGCTTGTTTGGGACGATGCCGTGAAGGGCGCGCGCCCCGGCGTGCTCGTGGTGCATCAGTGGATGGGGCTGACGGATTATGAGAAGCATCGCGCGGAGCAACTAGCTGGGCTTGGCTACGTCGCGTTTTGTGCGGACATTTACGGCAAGGGCGTGCATCCGAAAGACACCAAGGAAGCGGGAGCCGAAGCGACGAAATATAAATCCGACCGCGCCCTGCTCCGTCAGCGGGTCGAGGCGGCGCTCGCGGAATTGAAGCAGAGCAAACTGGCGGACAAAAAACACATCGCCGCCATCGGCTACTGCTTCGGCGGCACGGCGGTCATTGAACTCGCGCGCAGTGGCGCTGAATTGAATGGCATCGTCAGCTTTCACGGCGGACTGGATTCACCCACGCCGGCTGACGGCAAAAACATCAAATGCAAAGTTCTCGTCTGCCACGGAGCGGATGATCCGTTCGTGAAAGCCGCCGACCTCGCCGCGTTCGAGGACGAGATGCGCGCCGCCAATGTGGACTGGACGCTCATCAAATTCGGCGGTGCGGTTCACGCTTTCACGCAGCCGATGGCCGGCAACGACAATTCCAAAGGCGCAGCCTACAACGAAAAAGCGGACCGACGTTCTTGGGCGGCAATGAAACTATTCTTCGCGGGAATTTTTAATTGAATTCTTTTCAGCCACAGATGGGCACAGATGAAACACAGATTTGAGAAAAAGAATTTTCCGGCTGTCATCTGTGTTTCATCTGTGAAAATCTGTGGCCTAACAAATCATGCGCATCACTGGTGGCCAAGCAGCGAGACGGATTCTGAAAGTTCCCAAAGGACTCGACGTTCGTCCCACGCCCGACCTCGTCAAGCAGGCGGTCTTCAACTCGCTGGGCGAACGCGTGGTCAGCGCGAAAGTTTTGGAACTCTTCGCCGGTTCTGGCGCGTTGAGCTTGGAATGTTTGAGCCGGGGCGCGGCTTCGGTGATGTGCGTGGAGAAATCACATCGCCATGCGGAATTTGTCCGCAGCAACGCCGCCGCCGCAGGCTTCGGTGGAATTCTGGAGGCGCGGACGCAGGATGTTTTTCCGGCAATGAGGCAACTCGCGGAAAGTGGGCGGCAGTTTGATCTGATTCTGGCCGACCCGCCCTACGGTGAAAAAAATGTGAACCGCCGCTCGGAATCCTTCGCCCAGCAGTTGCTCGACGATCCCAGTTTGCCTAAGCTGCTCGCGCCCGGCGGACGTTTTGTTTTAGGCCACACGAAGCGTGACACGCTGGAACTCGTCGCCCCGTGGACGGAAGTGAAGATGCTCAAGCACGGCGACACCGTGATGCGGTTTTTTGAATTGAAACCGGTAGCAGCAGACGTGAGTCCGCTCTAATTAAAATCCCACCCCAGTTTGAGCCGACTCACGTCGGCTGCTACGAAATGGATTCCGTCTCTTCCACCGCCTCGCGGATCGTCTTCCGAAATTGTTCCATGCCCTGATCAAACGCCGCCGAGATGGGCAGCACGGAAATCTTTTTGAACTTCTTTTTAAACTGCTTCAAGTTTTCTTCGGACACGGCTTCGTCCATTTTGTTCGCCACGACGAGACGCGGTTTTTCCAAAATCGCCGGATCGTAAAGCTCCAATTCCTTCAGCAGTTGTTTGTAATCATCCCACGGCTTGCGGTTGTCCGTGCCGGCCATGTCGAGCAGCAGCAAGATGATTTTGCAGCGCTGGATGTGGCGGAGAAATTTGTGACCGAGGCCGACGTTGTTGTGCGCGCCTTCAATGAGTCCCGGCACATCGCAAACGGTCAGGCGCTTGAAATCGCCGGGGTATTCCATGATGCCAATCTGCGGATGCAACGTGGTGAACGGATACGCCGCCACCTTCGGACGCGCGCGGGAAATGGCGGTAAGCAACGTGGACTTGCCAGCGTTCGGATAACCCACGAGGCCGATTTCCGCGACGATACGCAGTTCAAAAAGATAATCGCCTTCGATGCCCGGCTCGCCGGATTGCGCGAAACGCGGCGTCTGCCGCGCAGCGGTGGCAAAATTGCGGTTACCCAATCCGCCGCGTCCGCCTTTGCACAAAATAAATTGCTGGCCGTCCGTGGTAAGGTCGGCCACGAGTTCGCCTTTGTCTTTGGGATCGCGCACGAATTTCTCATCGGCGGCCTCCGCGCTCATATCAATTTCCTGCGCGGCCATACCGCTGGAAACTTTGATCAACGGCCGTTTGCCCGTGCCGCTGGCGAACATCGGATTGGGATGCGGAATTTCATCATCGTCGTCGTCATCGTCCGTGCGCTTCTTGCGCGTCTCAATCGCTGGCGTGGTATCGCGCAAACGCCAGACGAGCGTGCCGCAGGGAACTTTGATGATGAGGTCTTTGCCCGCGAGACCGTCTTTGCCCTTGCCCATGCCGCCCTCGCCGACTTCGGCAATGAGGCGCGGAACGTAGAACTGCTGGACAAGATTGTTGAGGTCGTGGTCGGCCTGCAAGATGACGCTGCCGCCGCGTCCGCCGTTGCCGCCGCTCGGGCCGCCCTTGGTGACATAAGCCTCGCGGTGAAACGCCACCGCGCCCGGCCCGCCGTGACCGGCGCGGGCGTAGATTTTTATTTCGTCAATGAACATGAAAGTAAAAGTTTAGGCTTAAGCCTGTATCCAAAATTAAGCGAGGAAAGGGACAAGCTAAAGCTTGAACTCCAATAAAAAAGGCGAGGTCAGTGACCTCGCCTTGAAATTTTGTCGCTGAAAATCAATTCTTCGCGGCGACGACGATGTTGATGCGGCGGCTGTTCTTATCGAACAAAACCTTGCCGTCCGTGAGCGCATAGAGCGTCCAGTCGCGACCCGTGCCGACATTCTTGCCGGCGATGAACTTGCTGCCGCGCTGGCGCACGATGATGCTGCCGGCGCTGACCTGCGTGCCGCCAAATTCTTTTACGCCGAGACGTTTGCTGACGCTGTCGCGTCCGTTCTTGACGCTGCCTTGACCTTTTTTATGTGCCATAAAATGTTAAGCGTTGATGGTGGTGATCTTTACCACGGTCAATTCCTGACGGTGACCGATGGTTTTATGATAGCCCTTGCGGCGTTTCATCTTGAAAGTGAGTTTCTTTTCGCCGCGCTTGTGTTCGACGACGTCGGCGGTGACGGTCGCACCAGTGACGGTGGGCGCGCCAACGGCGAGCTTGCCGCCGTTGTTGACGAGCAACACGCGGTCAAACGTGAACGGTTTGCCCGCCTCGACTTCAAGGCGTTCGATTTCGAGTTTATCGCCCGCGATGACGCGATATTGTTTGCCACCAGTTTCTAAAACAGCATACATAAAATTTTTCCCCGCAAAGGGTCGGCAATTAAATCAGAATTCTTCGGAGTGTCAACGCCTCTTTTTTGCAATTTGGGTTCGTTCACGGCTTATTGCGGAATTGCACGGTAAAACATCGTGTCCGCCGTGGTGCTATCCGTGAAAACGATGGCGCCGGAGCCGTCCGCCGTGCCGGTGGCCACGTCCGTCCAGATTACGGGGCTGGCGAGCGAGGCGGTGCGTTGCAGTTTGTAGGCCGCGCCCGCCGTGCCGCTTAAGCTGACGACGGTCACACGGTTTGCGCCAAAAGTTTGGAAACCCAGCGCGAGCGAATGATTACTCGGCGCAACCACCGTGACGTTGATGGTGAAAGAATTCGTGGCGGTCAAGCCATCCGTGTCCGTGGCCACAACGGCGACGGGATAATTTCCAACGAGGCTCGGCGTGCCGCTGAATGCGCCGGTGAGCGAATCAAAGCTCAACCACACGGGTGCGGTCGGCGTGGTGCCAACTGAAATCACGAGCGTCTCGTTCACGTCCGGGTCAGTGAAGACGCCTGCTGGGATCGTGTAAGCCAGCGGCGAACTAGGTGAGACTGTTTGGTTCACCAGCGGCAGCGCGACCTGCGGCGGGTTGCCGAACTTGAGGCGGAACATGAACGCCGTGCCGTAACGCACGCCGCTGTCGAGGCCGTTGTAAGCACCAACCACCACGGTCTTGTCAAAGACGGCGAGGCCGGAGCCGAAGTTGTCGGACGTGCTCAACGTGGACGGCTGAAATTTATCCACCTGATTCCAAAAATTGCTGCCGCCCTGATTTTGGCCGAAGAGATAGGCCGCGCCCGTGCTGCTGACCGCCTGCGGCGAACTCACGACCACCGTGTCGAGATAGATTGAAACCGCGCTGCCGAAGTGATCGTTGGCGACGGCGTCCGAGGCGGTGAGTTTTTTAACTTGGCCCCATTGATTGCTGCCGGATTGGTTGCGGCCAAAGAGATACGCCGCACCCGAGTGATTCACGTTGGCGAACGGGGAACCCGCCACCAGCATATCGGCACTGAAGCTAACAGCGGAACCGAAGTTGTCACTAATCGCCGCATCGGAAGCGACGAGTTTCTTCACTTGCCCCCACTGGCCGGCACCGCCTTCGTTGCGGCCAAAAACAAATACCGCACCGGAATCGCCCAGCGAAGGCACATCCGCGAGCGGCACACCCACTGCCACATCGTCGCCGCTGATGGAAACCGAAGTGCCGAAGCGGTCATTGCTGACCGGAACCGCCGCGAGCAATTTTTTAACCTGACCCCATTGATCCGCACCGCCTTGGTTGCGGTCAAAAATGTAGGCCGCGCCGTTTGCATCCAGCGAAGATCCGTCCGCCAGCGGCACGCCGACCACGATGCTGTCGCCGCTGATGGAAACGGAGGCGCCAAAATCATCGCTCGCCACCGGCGCGGGGGCGACGAGTTTTTTCACGAAGCCCCACTGGTTATTGCCGCCCTGATTGCGGTAGTAAATGTAAGCCGATCCCGCATCCGTCAGCGGCGAGTTATCGAATGGCGACCCGACCACGATGGTGTCGCCACTGATGGAAACGGCCGTGCCGAAACCGTCGTTCGCATGACCGTCCGGCGGCAAGATTTTTTTAATCTGCGTCCAAGTGTTCGAGCCGTCGAGACTGCGGGCGAACAGATAAACGGAACCGGAATTCGTGTTTAGCGAATCATGCGGCGCGCCGACGACCGCGAGATCGCGCGTGGCAGCCACGGCCCAGCCGAATTGTGAATTCACCGTGCGGTCGCTCGCGGTGACTTTCGCGACCTGCGGTGCGATGGCAATCACCGTCGTATTGGAATCCACCACCGTTGGCGCGAAGAAATCATCCACGCGAATCGTGAAACGCGTGACTTCAGAAACCCCCGGCGTGACGCGGCTCGCCGTCGTCGGCGTGAACAGCAATCCACGCAGCGCCGTCGTGATGGTCGCCGCCGTCACGCTGCCGTTGGAAACACCCATCGAATAAACGCCGCCGCCCAAATCCGCGAAGCCGCCGAGTTGGGAAAGATTTCCGTTCGCCGCATTGTTCAACGTCACCGTCACGCGCAACGCTTGCGTCGTGTCGTTGTCCACCTCGGTAATTTTCACGCCCACGAACGGGCGGATGAAGCTGCGGCTATAAACAATTTGTCCCGCGACCGTGCCGGTGATGACCGGCACATCG
This sequence comes from Verrucomicrobiota bacterium, assembly GCA_041192415.1. GTDB lineage: Bacteria > Verrucomicrobiota > Verrucomicrobiia > Limisphaerales > UBA11358 > UBA11358. The sequence goes on from JBEEMY010000067.1 coordinate 7,990, forward strand.
TTCGAGGCCGTCACGCTGACTGTCGTCAAGTTCGTGGTCGGCGTGCTGACATAGGAATCATCCGCGCTCAAGTTCAGATGAATCGCCGCCGTCGTCGGCACGGGAATATGATTCGGCACCGGCACATAAA
>JBEEMY010000068.1:0-8090 GCA_041192415.1 Verrucomicrobiota bacterium
GGATTGGCATCGAAGATATTTTGGAAGCGGTGGTTCATCGCATTCCGCCGCCGAAACCGACGGGCGAAAAAAGTTTGCAGGCGCTGGGCTTTGATTCTTATTTCGACACTTACAAAGGTGTCGTGACTCATGTGCGCGTGTTCAACGGTGAATTGAAAGCTGGCCAGATGGTGAAGTTGCTGCACTCCGGCAAGACGGTGGAAGTGAAAGAAGTCGGCAGCTTCAATCCGAAGCCTTACATCCGCGAGAAGCTGGAAGTGGGCGAGACGGGTTACTTCACGGCGAACATCAAGACGCCCAAAGAAGTGAAGATGGGCGACACGATCACGGATTCGCGGAATCCTTCGCCGGTGCTGCCGGGCTTTCAAGAAATTCATCCGATGGTGTTCAGCGGGATTTATCCGATCAACACGGCGGACTATGAACAGTTGAAAATTGCGATGGGCAAGTTGCAGTTGAACGATTCGGCGTTTGTCTATTCGTCGGAGAGTTCCGTGGCGCTGGGGTTTGGTTTCCGCTGCGGCTTCCTTGGCTTGCTGCATTTGGAAATTGTTCAAGAGCGTTTGCGTCGCGAATACGGCATGGACATTATCGCGACTTACCCCAGCGTCATTTACAAGGTGACGATGGGCGACGGCACGACGAAGCAGGTGGATAATCCGGTGTTCATGCCCGACCCGAGTCTCATCGAGAAAATCGAGGAGCCGATGGTCAAGGCGTTCGTCATCTGCCCGAACGAAAGCATCGGCGACATGATGGCATTAATTTCCGAGAAGCGCGGGGCAGTGGATCACACCGAGACGCTCGACATCCGCCGTGTGATGCTCACCAGTCGTTTGCCGTTGAACGAAATCTTGATTGATTTCCATGACCGCATCAAAAGCATGACGCGCGGTTTCGGCTCGATGGATTATGAATTCGATGGCGAGATGGAATCCGACATGGTGAAGCTCGATATGCTCGTCAACACGGAGCCGATGGACGCGTTCTCGTGCATCGTGCATCGCAGCAAGGCGGAGAGCAGGGGACGGGTGCTGGCGGAGAAGCTCAAGGAAGTCATCCCGCGCCAGCAGTTTCAGGTGAAGATTCAGGCGGCCATTGGCGGCAAGATCGTCGCGTCGGAAGTCATCAGCGCGTTCCGCAAGGACGTGACGGCAAAATGTTACGGCGGCGACATCTCTCGCAAACGTAAACTCCTGGACAAGCAGAAGGAAGGCAAGAAGCGCATGAAGTCCATCGGCAACGTGGACATCCCGCAGGAAGCTTTCATCGCGGTGCTGAAGGCGTGATTCACCACGAATGAACGCAATGCCCATCGAATTGTCTGAAAGAGAATTGAATTCGTGTTCCTTGGTGACCATTGGTGGTTTTGAAAAATAATTCTATGAAGTTTTTTCGGTGGTTCATTTCGTCGTCCGTTCGCAATGCCAGCGCGGTGCAGAAGCATTACCGCCGTCTGCTCGCGGCACAGAGCGACTTGCTTTCGTCCGCGAATGTTGCGGCGGTGCAAATTAAACTGGATGAATTGACCATCGCCATCCGCGAAGGTCACACCGGGCGCATGAACATCAAGGCGGAGGAATTGCAATTCGCCGCCGAGAAGAATCTCAAGCCGTATCCGTTCCCCGCGTGGCGCGAAAATGTGGAAGTCCTCCTCGTCGCACTCGCGGTGGCGATGGCCATCCGCACCTTTTTCATCCAGCCCTTCAAGATTCCCACCGGCTCCATGCAGCCGACGTTGTTTGGCGTGACGGCTCATCCAGACTACAGCAGCGGTTGGATGGCGAACCGACTTGGTTCAGAAGATCAGACCATCACCGAGTTTCGGAAAAAAGTTCAAGAGCAAAAAACCATGGTCATCCCGACCGGCTTGGGAGCATTCAAAGAATGGCTCCAGGGGAATTCTTACATCAGCTTCGTCGCACCCGTGGATGGCATGATTGAAAGCATCGGCCCGGTGAACGGCATCAAGATTATAAACATCTCGCAGAAGTTCACCTTCGCCGGACAAGAACACACGATTTGGTTTCCGCCGGACTACGGCGAAGTGCCGGGCGGCTTGAACCCGTTGCAATACCGCGCCGGACTAATTCCCGGACGAACTTTCCGCAAGGGTGAAGATGTCATCAAGTTGCGGATGAGCGCTGGCGACCATTTGTTTGTGGACCGGCTGACCTATAATTTCCGCAAGCCGACGCGCGGGGAGACAATTGTGTTTGCAACGGCGGGAACGCAAATCACGATGCAGGATCAATTTTACATTAAACGTCTCACGGTGCTGCCCAACGAACGCGTGTCTATCGGCGACGACCGGCACATGAGAATTAACGGTCAGCGAATAGATGCTGCCACGCCGCATTTTGCGAACGTCTATGGCTTCAATCCTGACAAGTCGCCGACCGAGAGCCAGTTCTCCGGCCACGTCAATGGCACGGTCGCGCAACGGTATAACTTGTTCTCCAATCTGGCTCCGCTGTTTCCCGACGAGTCAACCGTCTTCACCAACGGCCCGGACGCCTACATGGTTTTCGGCGACAACACCTGTAACAGTTCCGATTCGCGAACGTGGGGAACGCTCCCGGCGAAAAATGTTATTGGCAAAGCATTCTTTGTCTATTGGCCGCTGACCTCACGCTTCGGTGTCGGCTCACCGGCGAATTGATTTCCCATGAGCCGCACGTCCGCCGAAACCGTCCTCATCACCGGCGCATCGTCGGGCATCGGCCTGGAACTCGCGCGCTGTTTCGCGGCTGAAAAATCCAATCTAGTTCTCGTCGCCCGCAACCGCGACGCTTTGGAAAAACTCGCCAGCGAGCTGCGGCAGCAACACGGAATCACGATTCACGTTTCCATTGCCGATCTGTCCAAGCCGGAATCGGCGCAGAATCTTTTCAACGAGTTAAAGGGCAGGGGACTCACGGTGGATGTGCTGGTCAATAACGCAGGCTTCGGCTTGCATGGAGAATTCACCGAACTTCCCCTTGCCCGCCAGTTGGAAATCATCCATGTCAACATCACCGCCCTCGTCGAACTCACCGGCTTATTTTTGCCGCCAATGATTCATCGAAAGAGCGGCGGCATTCTGAACGTCGGCTCCGTCGCCGGTTTTTTGCCCGGTCCGCACATGGCGGTGTATTACGCGAGCAAGGCATTCGTGTTGTCCTACAGCGAGGCGTTGCACGAGGAACTGCGCGGCACCGGAGTCAGCGTGACAAATCTTTGCCCCGGGCCGACGGAATCGAATTTCTCCCAAGTCGCCCGCAGCCACCACGTCCGCAAAGCGCAGGCAAAAAAAATGACCGCCGTCGAAGTCGCGCGTATCGGTCACGCAGATTTTCGTAGTGGCATTCATTTAAGCGTGCCGGGCGCGGGCAATAATTTTTTGACGCTCGCCGCCAAGTTTTTACCGCGCAACACCGTCCGTCGGCTGGTTGGAAAATACAATCAGGTGAAATGATTCACCCAAACTCAAGGCAGAATGTGCGAAGGAGTGACGAAATTTCCCAGTGAGCACGTCGGATGCGAACCAACTGACACTACCGCATAATTGCCACCAGCTGGACACGGCGGAATTTGCACAGCGGAATTCAGTTTAATGTAAGGGGTCAAATCCGTTGGAAAAATGATGGGATCGCCGGTCTTCTTGCCGCGCTCCAAAGCAAACTGGCAAGCCGCATCGTCGAGCTTCAGCAAATTATTGATGCAGGTGGTTGCTTGCGCGCCAGCCCGTTGCCGGACGTAATGCGGAACCGCTATGGCCATGAGTAATCCAAGAATCGCGACCACAATCATGATTTCAACCAAGGTGAAACCAGTTTGGCCGCCAAATTTTTTCTGATCGTAAAAACACCGCATCACCAAGCAATCGTCCAACAATCCAAAGACTGAAGGAGATAATTAATATAGACTTACAATGTTTGTTATATTTACTTTATTTCAGTTCCTTGTGGTGGAGTCTTGGTATATTGCTAAATACTTGCCGACGGTGTTGCGCCAAGAAAAATCAATCTTCATTCCGCTCCGCCGATAACGCTTGAGCAATTCCGCATCGCCGTAAATAGCCAGCGACTTGCGGATGGCTTTGGTTAAGGCGCGCGCCGAGTATTCAAAAAATTTTACGCCGTTCGCCAACTTGGCCGATTCGTTGAAATCTACAACGCTGTCATCTAGGCCACCGACGGCACGCACGATGGGAATTGTGCCGTAGCGCAAACTATACATCTGGTTCAGTCCGCATGGCTCAAAGCGCGACGGCATTAGGAAAAAATCACAACCAGCCTCGATGCGGTGCGCCAGCGATTCGTTGTAGCCGAAGCGAACGGCAACCTTGGTTGGAAAACGGGCGGCTAGGGCGCGGTAAGCGGATTCAAACTCCGGCGAGCCGCTGCCAAGCTGCACGAACTGGATGTCAGCGTTCAACATTTCCTCCAGCGCGCCGAGTTGGATGTCCACGCCTTTTTGTTCGGCGAGCCGCGAAATGGTTCCGTAGAGCGGGACGGATTTTTTCACCGGCAGGCCGACGAGTTTTTGCAAAGCTGACTTGTTCGCCGCCTTGCCCGCCATGCGCGTCACGGAAAATGATTTGAACAGGTGCGGGTTTTTCGTCGTGTTCCATTCGCTGTAATCCACACCGTTGAGAATGCCGATGAGCCGGTCTTGACGGCGGCGCAGCAAATCATCCAGGCCGCAGCCGAATTCTTCCGTTGTGATCTCGCGCGCGTAACGCGGGCTGACCGTCGTGATGATGTCCGCCAATGAGATGCCAGCCTTGAGGCAGTTCAGCAGCCCAAAATATTCTGCTGAGTCTGTGTCTGCTGAGAAATAATCCGGCGCGAGGTTCGTGAGGTGGAACGCTTCGCCGGGAAATACTCCCTGATACGCGAGGTTGTGAATCGTGAGGCAACTGCGTGGTGCGTTCCCCCACCCTTCCCGCTCCTGCTGTTGTAACATCGCGGGAACCAGCGCTACCTGCCAGTCATGAACGTGAACCACCTCTGCGCGCCACGGCAGATAACGCGCCAGATGCACCACGCACTTGCTGAAAAAAATGTAGCGCTCGGCGTTGTCCGCGTAGCTGACATTTTTTTCCTGATAGATTCCCGGTCGGTCAAAAAATTCCGGCTGCTCGACGAAATAAATTTTCAAACCGCGTTCCGGCTCCAGTGACCACAGGCCACCGCGCACCCAGTCTTTGCCAAGCGGCAAGTTGAATTCCCAGTCCTCGCGCTTGAGCTGCGGAAATTTTTCGCGGATGCCACGATACAGCGGCGTGACCACTCGCGCCTCGTGTCCGGCTTGCGCCAACGCCCGCGCGAGTGCGCCAACCATGTCCGCGAGGCCGCCGGTTTTGGAGAACGGAAAAACTTCGCTGCTGGCGAGGAGGATGTTCATCAGTTTTGAATTTTTAATTTTTAGTTAAGCCGGTTTCCAACTTAAAATTAAAAACTGAAAATTATTCACGCCGTGATGCGGTCGGTCTTCAGATACGGCTGGAGCGCCTCGGGAATTTTCACCGAGCCATCCGCCTGCTGATGCGTCTCGATGAGCGCCACGAACAAGCGCGCCAGCGCCGTGCCGCTGCCGTTGAGGATGTGCGGAAATTTATTTTCGCCCGCCTCGGTTTTGAAACGCATATTCATCCGGCGCGATTGAAAATCTTCGCAGTTCGAGCAGCTCGAAACTTCGAGATAGCTCCCCTGCCCCGGCGCCCAGACTTCGATGTCGTAAGTCTTCGCGCTGCCAAAACCCATGTCGCCGGTGCAGAGCATGATCACGCGATAATGCAGGCCAAGCAGTTGTAAAACTTTTTCCGCGTTCGCCACCATCTTTTCCAGTTCGTCGTAGCCAGTTTCCGGCTTAACAATTTTGATTAACTCAACTTTGTCGAACTGGTGGACGCGAATCATGCCGCGCGTGCCGACACCCGCCGCTCCCGCCTCACCGCGAAAGCACGGCGTGTAAGCGCAGTAACGAATCGGCAATTGTTTCTCCGCCAAAATTTCCTCGCGATGAATGTTCGCCACCGGCGTCTCGGCGGTGGGAATCAGATAAAGTTTTCCGAGTTCCTCCGCGCGACCGCCTTCGGCCACGCCGTAGTATTGGTCTTTGAATTTCGGGAATTGCCCCACGCCGACCATGCACTGTTCGCCGACCATGAGCGGCGGCGAGACTTCCGTGTAGTCGTGCTGCGTGATGTGCAGGTCGAGGAGAAATGAAATCAAAGCGCGTTCCAGCCGCGCGCCCCAGTTGGTGTAGAGCAAAAAGCCGCTGCCGGAAAGTTTCGACGCGCGGGCGAAATCCACCAGCTTGAGCGACTCACAAAGCTCAACGTGCGACTTGGGTTTGAAATCAAAATTACCTTTTGCGCCGTGGACGCGCACTTCGGGATTCTCTTCTGCCGTTTTTCCCAGCACGACGGATTCGTGCGGGAGGTTCGGCAGTTGCAGCATCAGCACGTCGCGGGCTGATTCAGCTTCGACGGCGGCTTTGTCGAGCGCGGCAATCTGGTCGCCCAAATTTTTCGTCTCGGCCTTCTTCGCCTCGGCTTCGTCAAATTTTTTCTGCCCCATCAGCGCGCCGATTTCTTTCGACACGCGGTTGCGCAGCGCCTTGAAGGTTTCCACTTCGGCGAGGGATTTGCGCCGCTGTTCGTCGAGCTTGAGGATTTCGTCAATCTTCGCTTCGTCCCCTGCCCCGCGCGTGGCGAGACGCGCACGGACGAAATCGGCCTGGTCGCGGATGAGTTTGATGTCGAGCACGGCGGAATTATAGAAATAAATTCTCGCGCGGCAAGGTGAACCGCCAATGGCAAAAACATAGTGACGACGATTTGCTGGACTTGACCGAGGCGGGGAAATACCGTGCTGACTATCTGAAAACATTTGCCGAACCGGCAAACGTGATCATCCAAGCGTGCCGATTAAAGCCTCATCAAAACATCGCTGGGCAAGTTTCTTTGCCATCGCCCTGCTCGCGCTCGCCATCCGTCTGCCGCAACTTGGCGAGCGGCCGATGCACACGGACGAAGCGGTGAACGCCTTCATCACCGGCAATCTGCTCGCCGGCGAAACTTACAAATACGACCCGCAGGACAAACACGGCCCGGCGCTTTTTCTGCTCGCCAAACCAATCGCACAGCTTTGCGGCGCGAAAGATTTTCCAGCGCTGACCGAAACCCAGCTTCGCCTCACCCCCGTCCTCATCGGCAGCGCAATGATTTTGTTATTTGGTTTCGCGGTGCGGATGTTTGGTTTCCTCGCGTGCTTGGTCGCTGCGCTGCTGTTTGCCGTCGCGCCGTTGCCGGTTTATTACAGCCGCTATTTCATCCACGAAACGTTGTTTGTCGCCGTCACATTCGGGTTGATGCTATGCGGCGGACGTTTGCTCAACGATGGGTGGGCTGGCTCGCGCTGCGAGCCAGCCCGTCGCCGAGCGGAGCGTCAGGCGACGGAATCTTCCGTGAACCAAACTGCTGAAGCCGCTCCCGATGCCAGCTCTGCTGGCAAAATTTGTCGCAGTGCGACAAACTACACCATTTGCGCCGCGCTCACCGGCCTTTGCGCGGCGCTGCTGCTGGCGTGCAAGGAAACCGCCGTCATCCATTTCTTCGCACTGGCCGTCGCCGCGTTCATCGTCTGGCTGGCGAACCGCCGACCCGCGTTGGCATCCGCAAAAAATTTCGCCGTGGCGGGCGGAGTTTTTCTGGCGGCGACAATTTTGCTCTTCACCTGGTTCGGCCAGAACTTTGGCGCGCTGGCGGATTTGTTGCACGCCGTTCCGCGCTTCGCGGCGCGCGCGGCTGGCGAGGGACACGCCAAGCCGTTCACTTACTATTTCCAACTGCTCGACCCGCTGTTCATCTTATCCATCCTGGCCGCCGCCGGAATTTTCGCCGCCATCTGCGATGCGGTCAGTTCACGATCTGCCGCTGTTTCCTCCCTCTCCTCCCTCAACGGAGGAGAGAGCCGGGGTGAGGAGGCAGACTTTTCTGAAACTAAAATCCCCTCGCCCCAACCCGCTCCTTGTTTAGGCGGGGAACGGGAGCCGGACGGCCAGCGCAAAGCCACGTTGCCGCTGCTGTCGCTGACGGC
>JBEEMY010000069.1:0-11553 GCA_041192415.1 Verrucomicrobiota bacterium
GGATTGTCGCGCGACTTGTTCGACTGCTTTCTGAAATATCAGACCAAGATGCAAGCGACGTTCCACCGGATGCAAAAGACCTACAACTTTGACATCGTGGACGCGAACCGCTCGACGGAATCCATCACCAAGGAACTGCGGAAGAAAATCAGCGCGCTGCTGGAGAAATAATCACGGCGCGTTCGTTGGCGCGGACGGCAGAGCATTAGTTGAGTTCGCGCCTAATCCCGGCTTGCGCGGCGGACGTTTCAGTTGGGTATCAAACTGCTTCTGCTGCTCGGGTGTGAGCACTTCGCGGATTTCCAGGCGCGCCGCGTTCATCGCTTTCTTCATTTGCCCTTGGCCCTCGGAAATAATTTTTTGCACGGCATCGTGCTGCTCGGATGAAAGTTTTAGTTCGGAATCCAGCCGCTGCAAAAATTCTTTGCTCAAGATTTCCGGTAGGCGTTGAAATTTACCCGTGGGTTGGCCGGAAGTATTCGTCGGCGTGGTTGGCGTGGCGACGGCGACACTATTCGTCAACGCTGGTTCCTTATTTTTCTTGGCGTGCGACGGCTTGACCGAGTCAACCAAGAAGCCGCCGGTGAAAACGCCCGCGCCAAAAATCAGCACCGTTGCGATGACGATGGTGGGAATGACCTTCCAGTTATTCACGGCGTGACGTCGTCCTGATCTACCGAGGCCAGTAACGTGTTTTCAAAATCCTGCGAGAGGTCATTGCCGCTGTCGTAGCTTTCGGGCGTGAATAATGAAACCGCGCCGCAGACCGCCGCGACCACCACGCAGGACATCGCCGCGCGCCAGAGTCCCTGTGCCCAGAGGACGCGCCGCGCCACCGCCGTGCGCTCGGCGATCAACGCCATGATGCGCTTCTCAAACGCATACGGCACGCGGTCGTCCGGCTCTTGGAGCCGGGCGGCAGCGGTCAGTTTTTTTTGCAGTTCAGCGAGGTTCATAAACGCTTAATCCTTCGGACGCGCAACATTTGCGCGGGGTTACAAATACTTCTCCTTGGTCATCCGCGCCAGAATTTTCCGCATTTCGCCCCGGGCGCGGAAGGCGCGAACCTTCACCAGCGGCACGGACCAGCCGGTGATTTGGGCAATCTCTTTCACCGAACGATCTTCAATCTCCAGCAGTTGAATCACCAGCCGCGCCTCCGGCGAAAGCTTGTCCATCACGCGGCCGATCAAAAGTCTGGCCGCATCCGCATCTTCCGGCGCGTTGCCGGGGTCGGCCACGAAACGTTCCAGCCAGTCATCTTCCGGCTCGGAGATTTCGCTGAAGGAAGATTCGCGGTTGCGCTGATGTCCGCGCAGAAAATCGTAGCAAGTGCGGACGGTCATGCGCATGAGCCAATGTTCAAACGGAGCTTCACCGCGAAAACTTTTTAATTTATCGAACGCCTTGAGCCAAACCTCCTGCGTGATGTCCTGGATCTCGCTCTCGCGCCGGGCATAGCGCCGCGCGGTGGCAAAAACCCGGGGAGAATATTTTGCGACCAGCGGCTCGAAGCTCGCGGCGTCGCCCGCTAGCACAGCTTTGATGAGTTCCGCTTCAGTCCGTTCCATGCAGCGGCCTCACTTAATGTCAACCGCCAGCCCGAACGCGGCCTCAAAATCGCGGGAAAAATTTGCCAGATGCGTCGCCGCCTGATGCGGCTGCTCTAGCAATACTTTGATGCGTTCCGCCGCCGTTTCCGGCCGCATCCGCATCAACTCCGCCGCCGCCGCGATGTTCGCCAGCTTGCCGTTCACATCGTGGCGCATCTCACGCAGCCGACGATGCAGCGCCATGACTTGTTCCTCGGTCAACGTCACCGGGCCACTCGGTTTGTAACTGGCAGACATAATTCAATCATTGCGAAAGCCCGCGCGAAAGCAAGCGACGATTCAACTCACGCATAAAAATACCCCAGCTCCCGCAACGACGAATAATCCTTCGCCCGCGCCGCTGTCGCACAACCGATGATGACGTGGTCCACCACCTCGATTTTCAAAAGCTGCCCCGCGCGAATCAAATCCCGCGTTACCTTGATGTCCGCGTCGCTCGGCGTCGGGTCGCCGCTCGGATGGTTGTGGACAAGAAGAATTCCCGCCGCGTTCGCCACGATCGCCGCGCGGAAAACTTCGCGCGGATGCACCAGCAACGTATCCAGCAGACCCTGTGAAATCTCCTCCAAGCGGATAAGTTTCTTGCGCGTGTTCAGCAGCAGCACTTGAAACGACTCCACATTTTTCAGCCGGTTCGACTCGCGCATGAAATTCACCACCGTCACCGGATTATCCAGCACGGGCGATTCCTCGCGCCGCTCCTGCTCCATCCGCCGCGCCAGCGCGAATGCCGCCACCAGCGTCGCCGCCTTGTCCGGGCCGACGCCGGAAATCTTTTTCAATTCATCCACCGACGCCAGCGCCAGCGCGTTCAGCGAGCCAAATTTCTGCAAAATGTTTTGCGCCACCTGCACCACATTCGCGCCCTGCAAACCTGTCCGCAGCAGAATCGCGATCAACTCCGCGTGCGTCAGCGCATCCGGCCCGCGCGCCACGAGCCGTTCACGCGGACGCTCGCTCACCGGCTGGTCTTTGAGGCGAAAACTTTCAGACATAAAAAATTTGTAAGCGAATCCGTGCCCGAACTCCAATTCAAAAAATTCCGGCAATCCAAATAACGCCTCTCGAAGAGACGCACTGCGCTGCACCGGGAGCGCTGGCATCTTGCCGGCGAGAACTTCTTGGAATTAACATGAACACGCTGGCTGGAAGCCAGCGCTCCAGTTTTCAACGCTGGAAGCGGTTCGCGCCGCCGGAAAACTTTTCTAGCGTTTCAAACTCACTGCGCCGCCAGTCTTCATCGAAGCCCGGATGCGTGACGAGGATTCCGTTCTTCTCCGGCAGACACGCGGTGAACTTCGTGAAAAATTCCGCGTAGCGTTGCCATTCCTTAAAATCGTAGATGCCGGAGAAGCCGTCGTTCGTCGGAATGCCCACCGCGCGAAGTCTTTTCTCCAGCCGCGCGCCAAACGCGCCGATGAAACCGGCTTTCATGGACGGCATATTTTTGCGCTGGAGTTCGCGCGTGCAAAGCCGCGTGTTACGGATGTAGGGCCGCTTGTCCGCTGGCAACTGGCTCACAAAATCCACCAGCGCACCCGCCACCACCGGCAGTTGATGCGAGTGCAGATGCCCGTCAATGTAATCCGGCGTGCGCCCGGACTTTTTTACGAATAAATCGTATTGCGCGGAGAGCAACGATAAAATTTCTTCCCGCGACAACTGCCGGAAGACGGCGCGACGAAATAATTTTCCAAACTCCGGCAACGTCGTTTTATCCAGCGGCGCGGAGAGCGGCAGGTTTTCATTCGTCAGGCAGAAGTGCAGGCCGAGGTCCACGCGGCTTTCGTGCGCCCGGATTTTTTCCATCAGCGCGCCGTCACAACGCTCGAACAAAACCATACACGACACGGCGGTGAGTTTGCCGGTCGCGCAAAGCTGGAGAATGGCGCGGTCAATGTCCGCGCGCATTCCGTAGTCATCGGCGCAAATAATCATCGCTGGCTTGTCTGAATATTTATTGATTTTGTCAAGCGGACAAGCGGACAATGCCAACCTAGTGCGTGTCCTTTTCCTGTCTTTTCCTCATCAACGGCCTCGGCATGGGCAACAGCACCCGCTGCCACGCGGTGATCGAGAACCTTGCGGCGGCGGGCGTGAAAGTCCATGTGCTGACCTCCGGCAATGGGTTGAAATATTTTTCCAACCGTCCCGGCATCGCGTCGCTGCATGAGATGGCGTCGTTCTATTATTCCGGCAGCAACGGCGGCGTGAACGGCTGGTCCACGGTCAAGACCATCGGCAACCTCGCCAAACTTGCCAAAGCCAAGCGCGCCAAACTGGAACAAGTCATCGCCGAGGTGAAGCCGGACATCGCCGTGACCGATTCCGAATACGCCACCGCACCGTTGCGCCGTCAGAAAATTCCCATCGCGGCCATCAATAATTCAGAAGTCGTCGTCACGGAATTCATGAAACACCGGCGCGATGCGAAGGGCGTCCGCAGCCATTTCTGGTTCGTGGAATTTTCCGACTACCTGTTCCACCGCAAGTTTTGCGATTTGATTTTAAGCCCGTATCCGCTCCGCACGCCGACGCGGCATCCGAAGTTCAAACGCATCGGCCTCATCGTCCGCAAAAATGTCCGTGAGATCATTGACCAGACGCCGGTGAAAAATCTTTCACCGAAGCAGTTGAAGAATGTTGTCTTCATGTTGAGCGGTTCCGTTCACGCCACGCTGGTGAATTTTGATAACCGCGAATTCCCTTTCAACGTGGATGTCGTGGGCCGCGACGGCAACTCACACGGCAACGTAAAATTTCACGGGCGCCTGATGAACAACACCGAGATTCTCGCCCGCGCCGATGCGCTCGTCATCAATGGCGGTTACTCTGCGCTGTCCGAGGCGTTCGCGTTTCGCAAGCCGACGTTTGTGCTGCCTGTGCCGGGTCACGCGGAGCAATTCATCAACGCGCGCATGACCGAAGACCTCGGCCTCGGCTACCACGTCACCGAAGCCGACCTGCTCGACCGCATGATGGATATGCACGCCAAAGATTCGTGGGTGGGCCGCAAGCCGATGCCGCCGAAGTTTGAAATCAATGGCGACGAGGAAGCGGCGGAAGGAATTCTGGAACTAGCGAAACGGACGACGGGGAAATAACTTCGCCACCAAAAGACGCAAAAGGCGCAGAAGAAAAAATCTTTTGCGCCTTTTGGTTTTTGCGGCAGACAACTTGTTCACTCACCGCAGCAGCTCTTGACGACGAAATAAAAGCAGCCAGCCAGCAGCGGCCATTGAACCGAGCACCACCCCGGCCACCGCGCCCAGCACGAGATTGAGGGGCTTGTTTGGCTTACACGGTTTTGCAGCCGGTTCAGCCGAGTCAATGATTTCCACCGTCGGCGAGGTGGATTTGGCAGCATTGGTCTTTTGCTGCTCAAGGCAATACTCCTGATAAGCCGCCGCAACGGCATTGGCGACTTGCGCAGCCTCACGCCGGTCGTCGCTGAAACTAGTGATGGCAATGAGCTTGGTGTTGCCCACAGGAGCCAGCGTCAAACGCGATCTTAAAATTTTCAAGGACTCGTAAGTTTTGAGCGTCTCACCGTTGAAAAACTTATGCCCCCAATAATCGTTGAGGTTCATATTTTGAATTACTTTTCCCAACACGACCTGCGACTGGATGACTTCAAACTCAGTCTGGACAAGATATAAGCTGTCCTTGGCCGGGGCGATATCCAGTTTGATCCGCGCGGTGCTGGCAAAGGATTCCGGCAAAATAAAAGTGATCGCGGTGCTGATGATCATCACAATCAAAAAGACCGTAATGAAGAGTGAACAAGCACCAGACAGCGGCAATTTTTGCTGGTGGACGGGCGCACCTTGAATGATCGGCGGTGTGGTCATAGGCCTGACTAAAGTTGAAACTAAAATGCCACCAGTCGCAATTCAATCTTCAACGTCCACCCGAACACGGCTTGTTACCCGTCAATTTTATTGGTGATGATCGCTTTTTAGATTAGCTTTCCCGCCGCTGGTGCAGGTTTAGGCAAAAGTTTTGAAAAAAATTACAACACCTTAAACCAACTGCCGGACGATTTGCCCATGAACGAAGACTTACAAAAGAGAATCCAAGCCGCGCTCGCCAATCCGCAGAACATGGGCGAGATGGCCGGGGCGGATTCCATCGGCACGGTGGGCAATGCGGATTGCGGCGAAATGCTGCGGCTGTGGGTGAAGTTCAAGGAGTCGAACGGCAAGCGCGTCATTGACCGCGCCACGTTTCAATCCTTCGGCTGCGAGACGGCGATTGCGGTTGCAAGCTTGGCGACGGAACTCATCCGTGGCAAAACCGCCGAGGAAGCGCTCGCGCTCAAGACCGAAGAACTCGCCGGCGAACTCGGCCCGCTGCCGCCGATGAAAATTCATTGCGCCCAACTCGTCGAAGGCGCGCTGCGTTCCGCACTTGCCCCTGAAAAGGTCGAAGCCAAACCTGTCGTCCCTGCCAACGCGCCCACGTTGCTTGATAGTTTTTCCAAGCCGAAGGAAGGCGTGAAGCTGACGTTCTTGGACTGACGCGCGGTAACTTGGGTGGTGTTTTTCGCGCTGCGAAAAACCCGTCGTCGAGCGAAGCGTCAGACGACGGAATCGTTCGTGAGCCAAAAAAGTATCTGCGCCACAAAGTGACTGCTTCGCAGTCATAATTTGTCGCAGCGCGACAAATCCCACCTCTATTCTCGTCAGCTTTTTTCTACAGCCTTCACCAAAGCCGCCACGCGTTTGGCGTCCACAGGATTCGCCAGTTTCCCATCACGCTTCAAGGATGAGCCGACGATGACACCGTCAGCGACTTGCAGGAACGATTTCACGTTCTCCAAATTCACACCGCTACCGAGAAGAATTTTTGCGTGCGGACAGGCGGCGCGGACGCGTTTCACATCGTCGAGATTAGCGGCTTTGCCAGTGCCGACACCGGAAATGATGAGCGCATCAGCCAAACCGCGTTCGAGTGTGTCGTTGGCCGCGTCTTCGAGCGACCAGTCGCCGAGCGGCACGGCGTGCTTCACATGGACATCCGCAAAAATTTGCGTGCCGGGCGCGAGGCGGGCGCGCTCGCGAAGCGTGTTGTAGGCATCGCCCTCGATGATTCCCTGATCCGTCAGCATCGCGCCGCTGTGGACGTTGACGCGGAGATAATCGCCACCACACGCGGCGCACAACGCGAGCGCGGAGCGGGCGTCGTTGCGGAGAACGTTGAAGCCGATGGGCAGTTTCACCGTCGCGCGCACGGCACAACCTGCCGCCGCCATCGCCGCGAGGGTTTCCGGCGCGACGCTGGATTTGGTGAATGGCACGTCGCCAAAATTTTCGATGATGATACCATGCGCCCCACCGCGCTCGTAGGCCAGGGCATCGGCCACAGCGGCTTTGATGATGTCCGCCATGCTGGCGTGATGACACGGCGCGCCGGGCAACGGCATCAGGTGAACGACGCCGATGAGAACTTTGCGGTGGGATTGGAAAATATTTTTCATGCCGGTGATTCAGTTGGTTCGCGTAATTTTTTCAACGCCGCTGCTGCGGCATCGCTCTCGGCGGCGCGTTTGCTTTTGCCGGAGCCGCGTGCGAGTTCGGCATCGGCGTGCAGCACGGCGCAGACGAATTGGCGGTCGTGATCCGGGCCTTCGGCGGAAATCGTTTGATACACGGGCGCAGTGGGCGAACGGCCTTGCAACAGCTCCTGCAATTCGCCTTTGGGATTCTCAATGCCGGTCGGTTCGGCGAGTTCCGCGATGTCAGCGGCGAACTCGCGCAAAACAAATTCCCGCGCGGCTTCCAATCCAGCGTCCAAATAAATCGCGCCGAGCAGCGACTCAAACGCATCTGTCAGTGCCGAAGCGCGCTCGCGGCCACCGGTGTTTTCCTCGCCCCGGCTCAAGACGAGGTGCGCGCCGAGATTCAAGACGCGGCCATGCGCGGCGAGCGCAACAGAGTTCACCAGCTTGGCGCGCGACTTGGTCAGCAAGCCTTCATCGGCATCGGGAAATTTTTCGTAGAGCTGGCGAGAGAGGACGAGGCCGAGCACGGAGTCGCCGAGAAATTCCAGCCGCTGATTGTGCGGCAACGACGCGTTCGCATCGTGCGCGACGGACGGATGGGTGAGCGCCAGGCGCAGCAGATTTTCGTCGCGGAACGTGTGGCCGAGACGCTGTTGAAGTTCGGCAAGATCGGGCACGGAAATTTAATTGGCCGTCGTCGCTTCGACTGGCGGCGGGGCGGTTTCGCCTTCGGCAACGACCATTGGCGCAGCGACAGGCTCGGTGTTTTCCGCAGTGGCGGCGGGCGGATTCAAGCCATGTTCCAAAAGCATGGCCACGTCTTGCTGCACGGCTTCGAGTTGATTCAGGTGCAGGTTCGGATCGGTGATGGTGAAGATGTCGCCCGTCTTCGGCTGCTCATAGATGAAAATTCGCTGGCCGTCGCGACGGATTTGTTCCTTCACCTTGAGGATGCGTTTGCGTTCAAGCATGACGGCGAGAATGTAGGCGGCAGGCGCGTAACGCGGGTCGTTCTGTTCGGTGAGCTTGCGGAGAATGGTTTCGGCGGTGTCCTTCTGGATGGCATCCACGGGCACGGCGGGCGGCGCCTCGTAAACTCCCTGCCAGTGCGAGATGAAACCGTCGCGCTTTTTTGGTTCGTCGGATTTTTTGGCGCACGGCTCGCAGATGTCAGAGCGGCGCAATTCTTTCGCCTCCTCAAACAGCACGGTGTGATACGGCTGTTTATCGGCAAAGGGCTGGGTGCACGTCTCGCAGACGTGCGCGCGGGACTGGATGTTCCACTCGTTCATGGGCGCGCAGATTTAACCACGAACGACGCGAAGGAACACGAAGAAAATTGAAAACATCCTCGTTCTCGTCGTCGTTCTCAAATTTATCCAAGGACAAGGACGAGGCAGAATTAATCCATCGGGCAATGGTGCGCGGAACACCATTCTTGCCGGGTTGCGCGGGCAACTTTTTCCCTTCGCCCGCCGAAAACATCACCAAACCCCTGTAAAATCAGCGTGGCACAGTCGTTGCTAAACGGCGGTATATGGAAGTCAGCCTTTATTCCGCCGCCGCCGCAATGAATGCGACGGAGCGTTGGCAGGATTTGATCGCAGATAATCTTTCGTCCGCCAGCGTTCCCGGCGCGCGCCGGCGCGACATTGTTTTTTCCGCCGTGCCGGCCGGACACCTCGGTGCAAGCAATGATCCGCTCGTGATTCCCTTCGCCGGTTCCGCCGTGAATTTTCAACAGGGCGAACTCGTCCGCACTGGCAGCGACATGGATTTTGCCGTGGAAGGGCCCGGCTTCGTGGCGGTGCAGATGCCCGATGGCTCGAAGGCTTACACGCGCGACGGCCAGCTCCACCTCAACGCGCAAGGCCAGCTCGTGACCAAGTGCGGCTACCAAGTCATGAGCGACAGCGGCCCGTTGCAGGTAGATCCGAATAACGCCGCGCCGCTCACCGTTTCCGCCGAAGGTCAGGTCAGTCAGGGCGCGGACATCAAAGGAAAAATTTCCCTCATGGAATTCGCCAATCCCGGCGCGCTCACCATGCTGGGCAGCGGTTTGTTCCGCAACGACCAACCGAACATCACGCCCAAGACCGCAGAAACCACCAAGATTCATCAGGGTTTCATCGAAGGCTCCAGTTCGTCGCCCACGCAGCAGATGGCCAGCATCATCACGGCGATGCGGATGTATGAGTCCAATGAAAAAGTCATGCAGATGCAAAACGACCGCATGGGAAAAACCATCGCGGACTTGAGCGGAACGAACTGATTTGAATTATGCTACGCGCCCTTTACTCCTCCTCGTCCGGGATGCAATCCCAGCAGTTGAACCTCGATGTCATCTCGAACAACCTCGCGAACGTCAACACCACCGGCTTCAAAGTCAGCCGTCCGCAATTTGAGGATTTGCTTTACGACACCACCAAGTCCGCCGGTTCGCAATCGGGCGGCGGCAATATGTTGCCCACGAGTTTGCAAGTCGGCCAAGGCGCGGTGCCGGTGGCGACGGAAAGAATTTTCACGCAAGGCGAAATGTCCCAGACGGGCGGCGACTTGGATTTGGCCATCAAGGGCAATGGATTTTTTGAAGTGCAGATGCCCGATGGCACGCTGTCGTTCACGCGCGACGGCTCGTTCAAATTGGATGCCTCCGGGCGCGTGGTGACGAATGAAGGTTATCCCGTGCAAGGCGGTTTCCCCGCCGTGCCACAAGGCACGACAAAAATCACGGTGACGAGCAGCGGCACGCTCACCTACGCCAATGCCAGCGGCAGCGAGACCAACGGGCAGATTCAACTGGCGCGCTTCATCAACCCCGGCGGCCTCGAAGCGCAGGGCCACAATCTTTACAAGGAAACCAAATCGTCCGGCTCACCCGAACTCGGCAACCCAACGGAGAATGGTTTCGGCGAACTGCAACAAGGCTTTCTCGAACTTTCCAACGTCAGCGTCGTGCAGGAAATGGTGAACCTCATCCTCGCCCAGCGCGCGTATGAAGTGAACTCCAAGGCCGTGCAAGCCGCCGACGAAATGATGCAGCAAAGCAACAACCTCCAACGCTGATGAAAATTTCTTCCGCTCTTAAATTTGGTTTGGTTGCGTTGTTTATGCACGGCGCGGGCTTCGCGGTTTTATTGTTTTCCGCCGAAGCCGTGCCGTTTCAACTAAACGCCGTCGCCACTGTGTCCGGCGACGGCGTTTATCTTCCGCAAGTGTTCACCTCCACCGAGCCATTGCCCGCCGTGAAGCTTTGCGACGCGCCGGCGTTCGGGAAAAATGTTCTGCTCACGCGCGCGCAAGTCAGCGCATTGCTGGCGGCCAATGCCTCCGCCCTCGGCACGAATTTTTCGGGCGCGGACGCGGTGAAAATTTCCCGGCGTTCACGCACCTTCGGCGAGTCCGATGCGCTTGGCTTACTCACGGCAACGTTGCAAAAAGATTTTGTGAAGGACAAAGGCCAGCTCGAACTACGGCTCGCGCAACCGTGGAATTCCCTGGTGCTGCCGGACGAACCGCTCACGCTCGATATCCAGGAAACGCCTAGCACCGGCGTTTCCGCCAGCTTCGTCGTGCGTTTCGCGCTGCGGACCGAACACGAAACGCTCGGCACCTGGACGGCGAATCTCCGCGCGAGCGTCTGGCGCGAAGTTTGCGTGGCCAGTCACCAGCTCAAGCGCGGCGAAAGCGTGACGACCGACGCGTTCGCCCGCGAACGCCGCGACATTTTGAACGTGCGCGAAAGTCTGGCGGACATTTCCGCCAGCGATGACGCGCTGGAATTCACCGAGTCCGTGCCGACGGGAACCGCGCTCACCGCGCACATGATCAAGCCGCGCACCGTGCTGCATCGCGGCCAGCGCGCGGATGCGCTCGTGCAAGACGGCGCCATGAGCATCAAGACCCGCGTGGAAATTTTGGAAGACGGCGCCCCCGGCGAAACCGTCCGCGCCCGCAACGCCGCCACCAAACGCGACCTCTCCGGCAAAGTGCTGGATGCAAAAACTATTCTGATCTCGTTATGAAAATTAAATTCTCAATTCTCACCACGCTCGCCCTACTGTCGTTGGCGGCCAACGCCCAATCGCTCTGGAGCGATGACTCTTCACGACCGATGTTCGCCGATCACCGCGCCGCCAAAGTCGGCGACATTCTCACCGTGCTCGTGCAGGAAAACAGCACGGCCACGAAAAAGAATTCCACCTCCACCTCAAAAAACAACGCGCAGGATGCTAGCGTCTCGACGTTTCTTTACGGTGCCGGCAGTGGCGTTTCCGCCTTGCTCTCGCGCGGCGGTTCGATGCCCGCGTTGAAATACAGTTCTAAAAACACCTTCGATGGCGGCGGCTCGATTGATAATTCCCAAAACCTCGTCACCAGCGTGGCCGTGCGGGTCATTGACGTTTTACCCAATGGCAACCTGATGATTGAAGGCCA
>JBEEMY010000070.1:0-8032 GCA_041192415.1 Verrucomicrobiota bacterium
ACTTTTGAAGACGCCGTGGCAGACATCCTTGAGCGCGACGATGCTTTTCATGTCCTCAAAGAAAACCGTGAAGGGAATCTGCATCTGGGCATTCATATCCGCCACCATCGCCCCGCCGAACCAGCCAACGAGAATGGAGGAGACCACGAGCATCGGCAGCGCAATCGTGATGGCAAGCAAGCGCGGCAGCACGAGGTAATGGATGGGATTGATGTTCATCGTGCGCAGCGCATCAATCTCCTGATACACGCGCATGGAGCCGATTTCCGCCGCCATGGCCGAGCCGATGCGGCCCGCGATGAGAATGGCCATCATCACTGGCGCGAGTTCTTTGGCGATGGCCAGCCCCACCACGCCGCCGATGGCGCTGGTGAAACTCCGTTCCACGAGTGGCGGGCCGAAGTTCAGCGCGATGACGCCGCCGATGAAGAACGACAGCATACAGACCATGAACAAGCTCGCGCTGCCGATCTCGAAGAATTGTTCCAGCACCTTGCGCCGCTGCCGCCACGTCTGCGGCAAAGCCAGCAACGTGCGCCAGAACAAGAGCGTCATTTCTCCAATGTTTTCGAACATAAACTTAAACTGCGGCACGCAGTATAAATTGATGGGAAGAAATTACCAGAGACATTCCGCCAGTTTGGGGCTTTGCCTTGCCGGGAGCGCCGAATCGGGTAGGGACAGAGCGCTGCGCTGTCCTTCCGCTGGCGCTTCCCCGTTTTCGGCCAGCGGAATTCCCGAAACCGCCCGCCGAAGACGGGGAAGTGCGGGCGGGGACGGCCCAGCGGTCCGTCCCTACCTCACTCCCATCAGGCGTAGCAGCGGACGTGAGTCTGCTCTAACTTCGGGGAAAGGGGGAATCTCGTCGGCAGGATGCCGACGCTCCCGGTGGTGGCCGTCCGCAAGGACCTAGCGTTTCCCGCCGCGAAAGCCGCCCAGCAAAAAGACCACGACGCAGACCAAGAGAATCAGGCCGACACCACTGCCGCCATAGACCGGGCCGCCATAATAAAAACCGCCGCCGCCGAACAGGAGCAACAGCACCACAAGGACGAGCAATAGATTCATAGCCGCCACGATAACCGGACGCGGCGGTGCTGCCTATGGGGTGAAGTCCCCATGAGAGACATCATGCGATCTCCTATCAGGCGTTTTCAACAAGCCTGGACAGTTTAACATTCAGCGCTTGCGCCAAGCGGGCGAGTTTATCGAGCGAAATGTTTTCACGTCCGCGCTCAATTTCGGAAAGGTATGGCCAGCTCAAATCCGCCTTTTCCGCCAATTTTTCCAAGGTCAGGCCCGCGTCAGTTCGGAAGGTGCGGATATTACTCCCCACAATCTCCCGATGTTTGACGGCATGAGCCATAAAATTAGCAAACCCAGCGCCGTAGGCGCGGCATCTTTGTAGCGGCCCGATAAAAATGATTCAAGCTCCGTCAGGAGCGGAATATGCCGCCCCGACGGGGCTGGGGATTTTAATGGGATTATTTTCTACAAAGATTCCGCTCCGATGGAGCTACGGCAAACGCCAGATACCGCTGCCGACGTGAATCAATAATTTGGCATCGCGGAGAACTTGAAGTTTTTGGCGAATCTTGTCGCGAATATGGCGGTTGTCGGGATGTAGTTTTTCCAATTCAGAAGTGAAGGCGTAAACATCCTCGTTCTTGAACTCCGCTTTGCCAAGGCGACGCGCGATGTTCAATACATCTAAGGCCCAACCGCGTTGTGATACGGAAATCTCTTGCAGTGGTTTTACCTTCTTGAATTTCTCGCGGACTTCTTTTTCGGAAGCAATTTGCTTTTCAGTGATGATGGAGATTCTCGCTTCTTGCGGAATCCGATTCAGAGCAAAGTTACAGCCAACCCAACCGGCGCGGCGGGCCGTTGCCGCCAGCGGCGGACGCTTGATAATTGCCGAAGCGGGAAATGCAAAGTGCGGGATGAGAATCAAATTGCGCACCGTCCAAGTTTGGAAGTCGTAATGCAGAAAAAAGAAATTAGGTGAGCGGTCTTCATTGATGGCTTCCATCATCGCGGCATAAGCACCGTCGGTGATGGTGTTGCCAAGCGGGGTCTTTTTGCTTTTGAGTTGAAACCAAAAACCGCAACTTGGACAGCGATAGTCATTCGCTTTCGTGCCGGGTTTTAACCAATCCAGTTTTGGCGAAGAACAATTTGGACAATAGAAGTTATCTGCGCCCCAAGCCTCCGAAACATTTCCAGACATTTGGGAACCACTCTTGTAAGCGGCGGCAATTTTGCCACTCATTGCCAGATTCATCGGCGACGATTAGATCATCGCTGATGGATGGCTTCAACTCGATTTCACCCGAAAGATTTCCGTCTCACATCTGACAACGCGCGTCGTCTCGCCTTTCCGGTTGGACTCTTCGCCCCCGCTTACCGTGAAACCGGCAGGTAAAAAAGTTTTGTTGAAGTTTTTTCACCATCGGTCTGCCGCTGGAACAGCCCGAACAGGAGCGACGTTTTCTGATGTCCTGGCGAAACTTCGTGGCGATACAAATTCCAAAGCAGCGACTGGCTCGCGCCGCCCGCGCGTGGATTTTTTTCCGAATGCCAGACCGTCCACAGCGGCGACCAGTTGCGCTCGATGCCCCGGCTGCTGGAGAGGATGGACTCGAACGGCGCAAAAAATTGCAACCGGGTGTTGCCGTTGAAATCTTTCCGCCAGGTGAACAGCGGCCAGGAATCGCGCCGCAGTTTTTCCGCGCCGGTCTCCTTGTTCTTTTCCGAAACGCCGACGTAGAGGTAGAACAGCACGCGGGTGGCGCTGCGTTCAAGCGTTTCGTCATGGATCTGTTTGCGGGTGTAAATCGGCCAGAGGTAGGCGTCGCTGGATTGCGTGGCGTTGTGGGACTGGCTGAACAGCGGCCAGACGCGGTCGGTGGTCTTGCCTTCGCCGCGCGTGAAAATCACGAACGGCCACGGGCCTTCCCACTCGTGGTATTTTTTCTCTCGCTCATCAATCCAAGTGAACAACGGCCAGAGCACCGACGTGACATCGCGGTTGGGCGAGCGCGTGGTGGCGAACAGCGGGACGGACGCGCGGAATTTTTCCGGGTTCTCCGTGCCGAGATTATTGTCCTGCGAAAGCCAGAACGGCCACAGCACAAACGAGCGGTCATGGCCGCCGATGGTGGTCACATCGCCGAAGCCGTTGGTCAGCGTGGTCAAATCCTTGTGTTCGCTGCCGGCAATCGGCCAGACCTGCCAGCCATCCAGATGATTGCCGTGGCGAACGTGGCCGACGGGCCAGAGGTAGTTGTCCGTGACGACATCTTTTTTGCGCGTCTCGCTGAACAGGGGGAACAGCACGACAAACATTTCATCGCGGAACAGCCGGCGTTGCAGATGGCCGTAGATGGGCATGACGCAGGTGTAATTCAGATTCGTATCCAGCGAGCGTTGCTGGAAATAAACTGGAAAAATTGTGAAGCGGTGCGTCTGCAAATCATTCTGCTCCTGGCCGCCCGCAAAGCTCAGCAGCTCGAAAAATTGCCAGCGCCATTCGCTGCCGTAGTTTTCGTAGGTGAGCAGCGGGTAGAGCAGATTAATCTCGCCGTGCTGGACGGTTTTATTTTCGTAAAAAGAAATCAGCGGCGGCAAGGCGAGCGTGGCATCGTCGGCCCGCGTTTCCGAATAGTAAAACGGCCCGGCGGCTTCGGTGCGGTGGCCGGGTTCCAAAACGAGGTCGAACGAGTCGAAGAGAAAGCCGGCGGCAGCCCAGCCATCGCCCGCGAGCGCGGTGCGGACGGGCGCGAGCAGGCCGAGTGTGGCCAGCAAAATTGCCAGCGTTGAACTGGTTTTAATGGGGTAAATCACGTTGTTAACTGGCTGCTGGTTGACATCGAGCGGGAGTGGATTAGTTTGGTCACACTTGAGGTTTTCACCTCGGTTCCTCCGAGCCCGGTGCCGGCGAATTTTTGCCGGTGCCGGGTTTTTGTTTCAACCACCCGACACGTTCCAGCAGATTCAGCAGCGCGGGCAAAAAGGTCAAGCCGGCAATCATGCACGTCGCGATGCCCACAGACATGATCACGCCGAGGCTGTGAATGCCGCGATGTTCCGCGAGCATCAAGCTGCCGAAACCCGCGATGGCCGTCAGCCCGGACACGAGAACCGCCTTGCCCGTGCTGCGCGAAAGAATGCCCGGCGTGCGCTCCTCGGCGTAGCGATTCAAAATGTGAATCCCGTTCGTCACGCCGATGCCGATGACCAGCGGGAGCGTCATGATGTTCGCCGGATTGAACGGCACGTCCAGCCAGCCCATCAAGCCCGCAAGCCACAGCGTTCCCAGCCCGACGGGAATCAGCGCCAGCGTCACCGCCAGCAGGCTGCGGAAATGCACCAGCACCATCAGCGCGATGGCCGCGAGCGAATACCACGCGGCGATGATGTAGCTGTCTTTCAGCAGCGTGGTGTATTCGAGCAACTGCACCGGCGTGCCGGTGATGACGGGTTTGTTGGAATCGGACGGATCGAGTTCGCGCCGCAGCGTGCTGACAAATTCTTCCTGCGGTTCGCGCTGCCAGATGTCTTTCTTGGGATAAATTTGCAGGAGAAACGTTCCATGCACGCCGACAAACCGTTCGCGCAAGGCCACCGGCAAATCTTCAATTTGCAACGCCGCGCGGTCGTCCTGTTCGCGCAAGGCGTCGAACGTCTGGCGTAAATCATCGAACAACGCCTGTTGATACTGGCCAAGCTTCGCGCCGTTTGCGGCGCGGGCGGCGGGATTTTCGGCGAGCATCGTCTTGCGGAGCGACTGTGCGGCGGTTTGGAGTTCCGCGAGTCCGCGTTGCAACGCCGGTTCAGAATTGCTGACCGTGTCGCGCGCCAAACCGGCGTAGCCCGCGAGCGAATACAGCGTCTGACTCAACTCATCCACCGACACCGGGCGCGCGTCCGGCGCGTGGAATTCAAGCGGCGCGACGATCTGTTTGATTTCCGAAATCATCCGCAGCTTGTCGTCCGCTTTTTCCGAGAGGAAGCCCGCGATGGATTGCACATCCGCCACCACATTGGTCAGCGCGCGGATTTGTTTTTCCAACGCCACCGCCTCGGCGAGCGAACCAGCCTCCACCGCGCAGAACAAAACTGATTTGTCGGCGGAAGTAATTAACTTTTTCTCAAAGACCACGGCGGGCAGCCGCTCGCTCTGCATACTCAACAAGTTGTAATCGAAATGCACGCGGCGCAGTTGCAACGCGGCTACCGCAGAAATTCCCAGCACCACCAGCAGCACCACCACGGGGCGTTGCAGCCAGATGTTTTCAATGCGCGCCCTGCGGGCGTCTTCGTGGATTTTGTGGTCGAGAACATTTTGTTTGCCGCGCAGCAACAACGCGGGCAGTGCGGTCATCATTGGCACGAGACAAATCATCAGGCCGCCGCCGCAGATGATGCCCATTTCGCGGATGCCTTTGAAATCCGTTAAGGCCATCGCCGCGAACGCACCGGCCGTCGTCAGCGCGCCCGTGAAAATTCCCTGGCCGGTGAACATCATCGCGCGCGCCATCGCCTCATGCTCGGTTTTGCCGTGGCGCAATTCCTCCTCGTAGCGCGTGATAAGATGCACGCCGTAATCAATCGCCAGCCCGATGAGCATCGGCAGAAAGGTGATTGTCAAAATGTTCAGATGCCCGACTGTCAGCGTGGCGAACGCGAACGTGTAGGCCAGCCCCAGCAGCAAGCAGACGATGGCCTTGAGCGGTCGCCCGGTTTCGTTGTAGCCGTAAATAAAAATCAGCGCGCACAAGACCAGCGACACGATGCCCGCCACGGTGGTGTCTGATTGCGACTGCGCCATCTCGTCCAACTCCAGCACCGGCTCGCCGGTAAGGCCGACGTTCACGCCGGAAACTTCCAGCTTCGTTTCCGCCAGTAGTGTGCGGATACGATCCACCGCTGCCGCGTTCAAGTCCGCCGTTGGCGCGTGGGCGGTGACGAGAAAAATCGTCGCATGATTAAAGGTGATATAACTGGCCGCCGCCGCTTCATCGCTCGAATCAAACAGCGCGGTGACGCCTGGCGAGGGCGGCGTGCCGGTGCGCGCGAGGCTTTCCCGCGCCAGCCCGATGATTCGCGTCAATGCTGGCAATGCGTTCACCAGCGCGTCATTCTCCGCGTTCGTCTCTTGCTTGGCCGTGCGGAACTGCGTGTTGACGAGGTTGAAGAACGAAACCAGATTCGTCGTCTGCGAAAATTTTTGGATGAACGGCAGGTCGTCGTGCAGCGTGGTGCGAAGTTGCGCCAGATCGGTTTCCGGCACGAACAGCAGCGCCTTGCTGCCCATCATCCGCAGGTCGCCCTTGTAGAAAACATTTTTGAAGAGGTTCGTCTCCGCCTCCAGCCGCGCGCCGAGCCTTTCCACGAACTGCCGGTTCTTCTCAACGTTCTCGCTCTCGACCACCACCACGAGGTCGTCCTGCTGCGGGAATTCCTTGCGGAACTGGAGGTAGTTCTGGTGATACCGCTTGTTGGAGCCGACGAGGTTGTCGCGGTCCGTGTCGAACTGCAGCCACATGACGGTGACCGCGATGCTGACAAAAAACAAAATCACCTGCGGCCAGATGAACGCGCGCGGATTGCGGCAGATGGCCGCCGCCAGCCGCCCCAGCCACCGCGCGAGGAATGAATCTGGTCGCAGAGTTTTCAATCAGCAGGAGAAATTTCAAATCGCGCCGCGCTTGAATTCACGCATGGCGCATCACTTGTCATCGCACCGCTTCCACCGCCACCGCCGTGCCGTAGCACAGCACCTCGGTGATGCCGGGCGCGATTTCCGTCGCATCGTAGCGCACGCCGATGACGGCATTCGCGCCCAGCGCGCCGGCGTGGGTGAGCATCTGGTTGAACGTGTCTTCGCGGGCGCGTTCGCACATGGAGGTGTAGAGCGAAATGTTGCCGCCGAAGATGCTCTGGATGCTCGCGCCAAAATTCCCGACGATGGAACGCGAGCGCACCATGATACCGCGCACCACGCCGAACGACTTGACGACGCGATAACCGGGCAATTCAAAGGCCGTGGTTGTGAGAGGATGGGTCAGGCTCATACGCCCTAGATTGAACACGACCGCGCGCAGTGGAAAAAGTTAAAAACGTGCGTAAAAAATTGAACGGCTGGAACCGTCCGTTTAACACCGAAAAAACTAGGGTTCGCCCGGTGGATTTTCGCCGTTCTTTTTCGCGGCGCGCTGTTCGAGGAAAAAACTTTTCAGCAGGGCGCGACATTCTTCCAGCCGCACGCTGCCAGTGATTTCGCAGCGATGGTTGAGCGTGGGAAATTGCAGCAGATTCAACGCGCCGCCCGCCGCGCCGCCCTTGGGATCGCCCGCGCCGAACACCACGCGCGCCAGCCGCGTATGCACGATGGCCCCCGCGCACATCGGGCAAGGTTCTTTGGTGACGTAGAGCGTGCAATCCGTGAGCCGCCAGTCGCCCACGGCATTTTCCGCCTGCGTGAGCGCGAGCATTTCCGCGTGCGCAGTGGCGTCCTTGAGCAACTCCACTTGGTTGGAGCCGCGCGCGATGATGCGGCCTTCGCGCACGATGACCGCGCCGACGGGAACTTCGCCTGCCGCGTAAGCCTTCGCCGCCTGCCGCAACGCTTCGCCCATAAAATAATCGTCGCTGTGCAGGTCTATGATGGGAACTTCGGCCATAGTTTTTATTCGTAGCAGCCGACGTGAGTCGGCTCATTTAAAAAGATTAGAGCGGACTCACGTCCGCTGCTACAGATTCTTCCAGCGTCCAGTCGTTGCGCCCGTCGGGGTGGCAATGGCAGTGTGCGGAAAAAAATCCGCCGCGAAATTGCCAGAACCACGGCCAGATTTTTTCACGGTCAGTCTGCGGAATTTTCAAACTGGAAATTTTTTCACGCGGGAAAAATTCAAAGCGACCCTCACTCATCGGCGGCGGGAGTTGCTTCAACTTCGTTTTCAACTCGAACAAAAACATCAACCAGTGCGCCTGGCCTTGGAAACCATGTTCGCTCACCAGTCCGGCG
>JBEEMY010000071.1:0-8032 GCA_041192415.1 Verrucomicrobiota bacterium
GACCTTGTGGCCGTGAATGACGTGTCGTTGCGAATCGGGCGCGGCGAATTTTTTGCTATGCTCGGGCCGAACGCCGCCGGCAAGACCACGATGATGAAATTGCTCGCCGGGCTGATGAAACCCACGTCCGGCGCGGCACGCATCTGCGGCTTTGACGTGCAGGCGCAGCCGCTCGAGGCGCGCAAACGCCTCGCCTACGTTCCCGATTTTCCATTCCTCTACGACAAGCTGACCGCGTGGGAATTTTTCCGCTTCACCGGCCAGATGTTCCAGCTCGACCCTGCGCGCATTGAGAAAAATTCACAGGAACTCGTCGCACGTTTTCATCTCCAGGATTTTGCCGACCGCGCATTGGAAGGACTGTCGCACGGCACGCGGCAACGCGTGGCCATCGTCTCCGCGCTGTTGCACGACCCGGAGGTGTTTGTGATTGATGAGCCGATGGTGGGCCTCGACCCGCAGCACGCGCGCGTGGTGAAGGATGTCTTGAAGGAACGCTCGCTCGCGGGCATGACCGTGCTGGTCTCCACGCATCAGTTGAGCATCGCGGAAGAAATGGCGGATCGCATCGGCATCATCAACGGCGGCAAACTCATCGCCGTGGGCACGCGGGAGGACTTGCGGAAACAGAGCGGCGCGATGGGTGCGCTGGAGGAAATTTTCCTGTCACTCACGGCCGAGGCGAAGCCGAATAGTTGAAGTGCTAATAGCGACTAGCCGACACGCCATCGAACTCATAAGGTCGCCTCCGCAGCTTTCAAGTCAGTGTGCAACTCATCGAGTTGTAATGTCGAAGGCAACCTTTGAACAAGAAGCTCAAGGCTTCGGCGGAGCATGACGAACAACATTAACTCCTGCTCATTTGAATTGGCTGCTTTGAATTTGGCGTGGTCAATACAGAGCCGAAAGTCCATCTCACGGGTTTTTTTTGAGTAGCGAATTCGCTCTGGAAACTCTGCGTCGGCTCGAATAATCGCGATGCAATCCCAACCAGTGACTGGCAAGTCGTAGCTCTTTTGCAAAATGACATGATTGATGGCATCCTCAACGCGGTTACTAGCTATACGAAATGAGTCTGCTACATCCGCATCCAGTTCTCCACCAATCCAAAGTTTCATATGCGTAGTTCTATCTAAAAGTTCTTGAGCTACATTTTTGCAAATCATTCATCTCTTACTGCGAGCCTTAAATCCGTGTTTTCAGATTGTCGAGCCGGGTTTTAACGCCCGCCTCTTGACCTGACCGCGCAGCGGTCACTTTGTGGCGCGACAATTATTTGGCTCACGAAAGTTGACGCTTCGCTTCCGCCTTCATCTGATTACGACGGGACAAGCGGCGATCGGGTTTGTCGCAGCGCGACCAACCCTACCTATGAGGACTTCGCCCCGGTTGCCGTTCCCCAGCCGAACAGTTTCTTGCGCTTGATGACTTCCACGATGGCGGGCGGGACGAGTTGCGATACGGAGTCGTCGCCGGAATGGATGCGGGAGAGCACGTCGCCGGAATATATTTTCAACGCCTCCGCATTGTAGCCGGTGATGTCCACGATGAACTGGTTCTCGATGAGATGCTGGTAGAGGTGCTTGAGGTGCGGCGGAATGTCGAGGTTCTGCACGGTGGTTAGCCGCCCGGTTTTTTTGTCGAGCGAGGGATAGACGTAAAGTTTCGCGCCGTTCTTGAACAACTGGCCGAGCGATTCCATCAGGCCGCCGGGCAGGTCGGTGTAAAATTTTTCATCCAGCACATCGCGCAACCGCACGAGGCCGATGGGCAGGCCGATGAGTTTTTGCGTGTGGCGGGAAAGATAGGTGACGAGGCGGTGGTAGCGGAGAAAATTGGAAATCAACACCGGCTTGCCGAGCGCGCAAAGCGTATCCACGCGGTGCAGGAAGTCCTGATGGTCAATCGAGTCGCCCACTTTCAACTGGCGCAGCGTCATTTCGAACATCGCCACGGGCGGTTCGCCGGCGAGCGCGGGTTCTTTCATGAACATTTCCTGCGCGCGTTCCATCATGTCGAACATGGGATTGGTGATGGGGCGGAAGCTGCCGCGTTCGAGCAGCACGGGTTTTTTGTAAAGCAGTTCGCTGGGGATGACCGTTTCGCCGTTGGCGGTGAAAAGCGCCGCCTCGGTCAGCCATTGCTCGACGAGTTGGAGCGCCATGAGGCGGTTGTCCGCCTTGTGAAACGCCGGGCCGGAAAATTTAATCATGTCCACCTCCACGCGCTGCGAGGTGAGGCCGTCTAGCAGCGAGCCGATGATGGTCACCGGGTCTTGTGTGTAATAAAATGCCGCGTGCAGCAAGTTCACGCCGAGGATACCGATGGCTTCCTGCTGGCGCTGCGTTTCCCAATCGAGCGCCCGCATATGGATCATGATCTGCGACGGCTCGGCCTGCGGCACGGTTTGAAATTTCACACCCAGCCAGCCTTGCCCGCCTTCCTCGCCCGATTTGGAAATGTGCTTGGTGGTGACGGTGTCGGCGAAGACGAAGAACGTGCATTTGTCACCGCGCGTTTTGTCGAGGCGTTCCACGAGCAGGCTAAATTCCAAATCCAGCATGGACTGGAGGCGTTTGCGGCTGACGTAGCGTTCGGCCACGCCGTAGATGGCATCGCTCACGGCCATGTCGTAGGCGGAAATGGTTTTGGCCACCGTGCCGGAGGCTTTGCCAACGTGGAAAAACCAGCGGGCGACTTCCTGCCCCGCGCCGATTTCGGCGAACGTGCCGTAGCGTTTCGCGTCGAGATTGATTTGGAGCGCCTTCTGCCCCGTGTTGAGTTTTTCTTTAGTCATGTTTCCCTCGTGGCGACGATACACAAAAAAAACTGTGTGTCCACCAAGATGCTGTCGGCGGATTTAAGCCGGCGCTTGAGCGGCAACGCTGGCGAATCACCGTTAATTTGAACTTGTTTGCGCGGGGTTGCCGGTGAGAATTTCCCCATGTCATCACTGCCTCGCACCTTGCTCGCTGCGCTCGCGACGTTTTTCATTTTTCAATCCAGCCACGCAGCGGAAACCACTTCGCCGCTCACGCTGGGCTACACCAACGCCGCGGTGAAATGGACCGAGGCGCTGCCCATCGGCAATGGCCGTTTGGGCGCGATGATTTTCGGCGGCGTGGAGCGCGAACATCTCCAGCTCAACGAAAACACGCTCTGGGCGGGCGCGCCTTACGACCCCAGCAACACGAACGCGCTCGCCGCGCTGCCCGAAGCGCGTAAGCTCATCTTCGACGGAAAATTTGAGGAGGCTCACAAGCTCATCGGCGAAAAAATGATGGCCGTGCCGCTGCGCGAAATGCCCTACCAGACGCTGGGTGATTTGTTTTTGGCCGTGCCGGTGAATGGCGCGGTGGAAAATTACCGCCGCGACCTTGACCTCGACACGGCCATCGCCACCGTGAACTACACGGCGAACGGCGTGCATTTCAAACGCGAAATTTTTTCCAGCGCGGTGGATCAAGTGATTGTCATCCGGCTCACCGCTGACCAGCCCGGACATATTTCCTTCTCCGCCAGTTTGGCCACGCCACAGAATGCTTCCTTCAACGTTGACCGCACCAACACGCTCGTCATGTCCGGCACGGCGGGCGCGGCGCGCGGCATTGCGGGCGCGACGAAATTTCAGGCGCGCGTCTGGGTGCAGGCGGATGGCGGACAAACGACGGCGGGCAGCAACACCGTGTCCGTTGCCGACGCGGACTCCGCCACGCTCTTCATCGCCGCCGCCACGAGCTACAAAAATTATCACGATGTCAGCGGCAATCCCGAGGCCATCATCCGCAACCAGCTCGCCCTCGTGAAAGCGAAGCCGCTGGAAAAAATCCGCGCCGCGCACATCGCCGCGCATCAGAAATTTTTCCGCCGAGTCACCCTCGATGTCGGCGCGACCGATTCCATGAAGTTGTCGACTGACCGGCGCATTGAACATTTCGCCGAAGGCAATGACCCGCAGCTTGCCGCGCTTTATTTTCAATTCGCGCGTTACCTGCTCATCAGTTGCTCGCGTCCCGGCGGTCAGCCCGCGACGTTGCAGGGTTTGTGGAACGATTCCATGACACCGCCGTGGGACAGCAAATACACCATCAACATCAACACCGAGATGAATTACTGGCCGGCGATGACCGCCAACCTCGGTGAACTCACCGAGCCGCTCACGCAGATGGTTTTGGAAATGTCCGAGACCGGCCAGCGCACGGCGAAGATCCACTACGGCGCGCGCGGCTGGGTGGCGCATCACAACACCGACATCTGGCGCGCAACCGGTCCGGTGGACGGCCCCGGTTACGGGATGTGGCCGAGCGGCGGCGCGTGGCTCTGCAATCAGCTTTTTGACAATTATCTTTTCTCGGAAGACAAAGCGGAGTTGAAAAAGATTTATCCGGCGATGAAAGGCGCGGCGCAATTCTTCCTCGATACCTTGGTGGAAGAGCCGACGAACCATTGGCTCGTCACCTGTCCCTCGCTCTCGCCGGAAAACCAGAATCCCGCCGCGCCCAAGACCAGCCTCACCGCCGGGCCGACGATGGATATGCAAATCATCCGCGACCTTTTCGGCAACTGCATCCGTGCTTCGGAGATTCTCGGCACGGATGAAAAATTCCGCCGCGAAATTGCCGCCGCACGCGCCCGGCTCGCGCCGAACCAGATCGGTTCCGCCGGCCAGTTGCAGGAATGGCTGCAAGACCTCGATATGCAGTCGCACGCGTTGAATCACCGCCACGTCTCGCATCTCTACGGCCTGTTTCCGAGCGCGCAGATTGACGTAACCACCACGCCCGAATTCGCTGCCGCTGCGAAAAAATCCTTGGAGATTCGCGGTGATCAAGCGACCGGTTGGGCGACGGCGTGGCGTATTAATCTCTGGGCGCGCCTGCACGACGGCGACCACGCGTTCAGCATTTTTGAATTTTTGTTAAGCCCGAGCCGCACGTTCCCCGATATGTTTGACGCACATCCGCCGTTTCAAATTGACGGTAATTTCGGCGGCGCTTCCGGCCTCACGGAAATGTTACTGCAAAGCCAGAATGATTTGATCCAGATTCTTCCGGCGCTGCCGAAGCAGTGGCCAACCGGCAGCGTGACCGGCTTGCGCTCGCGCGGCGGCTTCGAGGTGGACATCGCATGGCGCGACGGCCAGCTCACGAGTGCCACCATCCATTCGCTCAACGGTAATTCCATCCGCCTACGCTACGGCGCGAATACGAAGTTTGTGACGACGAAAAAGGGCGAGACGATTTCGTGGAACGGAAAGTGATGGGGCTTTTCCCTCGCCCCCGAGGGGGCGAGGAAGCCGGAACAAAACGAGATTCACCCTCACTCGTTGTGCGGAATTTGCACGGTGCTGCCGCCGACGAATTCGCGGATAACTGCGTCGCCGGGAATCAATTCATGGTCGTTCACCTGCGCGACGGTAAAACCTTCGACGGATTCTAATAACTGTTTCACGCGGTCATAACGGATGCGTGCATCGAGGAAGCCGGCGTATTGCGCGAAATCTTCCGGCTTGGGCAGCAGCGAATCTTTGCCGGAGAAAAATGGTTTTAACGCGGCGAGGTCGAACGGTGTGCCGCCGTTCACGACGTGGTCGGCCAAGCCCATCAACGGAATGATGCTGAACAGTTCGCCGTAGCGGACGTAGTGCCAGTGCAGAATCGTGGCGAGCGGGCTGTGGTTGCGGTGCTTCACATCGCGCAACATCCGCCGCACCAGCCGCGCATCGGTGAACTGCGTCATCTTGCCGACGTCATCATAGAGCACGTTCATCGCCTCGATGTAGAGGCGGAATTGCATCGAGCCATCAATGCCTTCCGTGATGGGTGGATAAAATCCATGCAGGCAGTCGAGCAATAAAATTTGATCCGGCTCCAGCTTCACCGTCTTCGTGCCGTTGCGGCGGCCTTCCTTGAAACTGTAAAGCGGCTTCTCCACCGTCTTGCCGTCGAGCAATGCACGGAGATGTTCGTTCAACAACTGGATGTCGAGCGCTTCCGGCGCTTCAAAATTGCGGTCGTTCAACCAGTCCGTCGGATGCTCCACGGCGGACCAGAAATAATCATCTAGGTTCAACATCAGGAAACGCAGGCCATGCTTGGCGAGACGTTGCGTGAGCTTCACGGTGGTCGTCGTCTTGCCGGAGGAACTCGGCCCGCTCACCCAGATCATGCGCAGCTTGTCACCGCTGTTGATGCGCGCGACGACTTTGTCCGCCGCCTCGTCGAGCGACGATTCATAAACCGCGAGCGAGGCGGTGATGACCTCTTTCATTTTTCCCGCGCGAACTTTTTCATTCACGCCCGCCACCGTGTCCACGCCGTGCTGACGGTTCCACTCCAAAATCTTTTCGATGCGCCCACGATGAAAACCATTGCCGACAAATTGCGCCTGCGTGATCGCACCTTCGCGCGTCCAGTGGCGGCCCCAGCGATAACACTCGTAGGCATCCGCCGTCTTTTGAAAACCATAGCTGCGCAGCGCGTGCAGCAGCTCGTCCTGGATCGTCTCAATGGTCGGCGGAAAATTGGTGATGCAATGCTGTGGATTGGAATTGAGGCAAACCACCGCCATGTCCGCCAGAAACGCGGCAATCTCCGCATCCGTTTTGTGCGCGGCAAAAATTTTATCATTCACGCCCGGCAGAAAATCCTGCTGAAAGCCGCCGATGGATTCCGCCGCGCGCGCCACCGCCTGGCAGATGCGCGCGGGATCAAACCGCACGAGCGCGCGATTGCGCTTCTGGATTTTGACGATGCGGTTTTGGACAGCCATGCGGAAATACTAGCGCAGCCGCCCAGCCTGACCAACTGGATTTGCGGTGTTCATTAACCGCGTGAAAGCCGATTTAATCGCCCGCCTCAACTGATCAGCAGCAAACGCGGCGAATCGCCCGACGCGGTTTCCGGGGCGCGGTGGATGCACGGCGGCACCGGATTCCCCGGCCATTCCGTCGCGATGCGCCACAGATTCCCCAGCCCGAATGAAAATGGCCGCGCCGATGCGACCGGCGCGTAGTGCAGATCGTAGCAGTGTTCATTCAGAAATTCGCGGAAGCCGTCGCTGTCTTCACCGCCGAAAATTTTTAGCAGTTCCGCTCGCGTCACGGGAACGTCCACGCGGCGTTGCGCCTCGTCATTGCGCAACCCTTCGCTCGGCGCGCCGTGATAGGTGCACAGCCAGGTGTCCGCCTCCACCGGGGCGCTATCGGCGTGGAATGAAAATACATCCGTGACGACTGGCTCCGTTGACTCGTCGCGCGGATAACCGTGGATGCAGTTCAGCACCGGCGCCAATTCTTGCGCGCGGAGCAATCGCAGGTCGGCCAGCATATGTTCGATAGCCAAACGTCCCGCCGCGCTCACTTGCAAAGAATTCAATCGCTCCTCCTCCAGCGTGACGATGCCCTCGCCGTCGCCGAGATGGCTCACGATCTCGCCAAAATCCCCCGGCAACGCACGTTCCCAGCACAACGCATTCACCCCGCCAGCGAAAGGCGTGGAAACGAGTTCTTGAAAACTACGCACCCGTTGGATGCGGGAATAATCGTCCGGTAAGTTCAAAGTCATCACGCTCGGCTCACTTCGCGGACGGCAGGCCGGAGACTTCCGCATTCTCCAGCTTGAACGGCGCGCCCTTCGGCACGGTGACCGTGACATTTTTCAACTGCACACCCTTGGCGTTCGAGATGGAAAAAGGTTTCGCTGCGGAAATGTTCACGTTCTCCAGAACTACGTTGGAGATGCAACTCTCCGCCAAGCCGAGAATCAATCCCGCCGCCTTCGGACACGTCGCCGTGAGATTGCTGATGCGGATGTTGCGGAACACCGGAAGGTTGCCGCCGCTCGCGGAGTTCGTCGCCGCTTCGCCCGGTTTTTTGTCGCCCGCCGAAGTGCCCTGATAAACACACGTCAGCGTGATGGCCGGATTCACGTTTTTCATCGTGATGTTGTCGCAGACGAGATTTTCCACAATGCCGCCGCGCCGCGTGTCCGACTTGATGCGGATGCCGTTCTCCGTGTCCTCAAACGTGCAG
>JBEEMY010000072.1:0-8027 GCA_041192415.1 Verrucomicrobiota bacterium
GCGCGCAACGGTTGCTCGCTTTTTCCTGCATCCATCCGGTGCGCCCAGAAGGCATTGAACGCGAGCAGCGCGCCCAGGCCCGCGCCCGTCCACAAGCCTTGCTCATCGAATTTATTCAGGTTGGCAACACACCAGCCCGTCGCCAGCCACGCGGCGGCGTGGGCGAAAAATTTCAGCACCGCGCTCTGACGCTGCGAGCCAAGCACGAAGAGCACCACGCTTTCCGCGCCGAGGACGAGCGAGAGTTGCAGGCCGGAAAATTTGGTGATGAAGCCAAGCGTGACGAGCAGCAAGCCTTGCGTGAGATAAGCGTTCTTGGCGGGTTTTTCGTCGGGCAATAATTTTTGTGCAAGCACCGAAAGCGCCAGCAACGCCACGCCGAAGCCGAGGGACAATTTCCAGAAGCCGCCGCTGTGAACCTGCAACATCGTCAGCAGGAACAGTGAGAAAGCTGCGCCGTTGTTCAGCGTGAGAAACGCCGCGCGGCTCGCGCCGGAAAGTTTTTTACTCCTCGACAGAAAAGTTGCCGCCGTAAACACGAGCCAGTAGCTCGCGAGGAAACCCGCACCGAGCCAGAGGTTTTCATCCGGAGTCGCCCAACGCCAGCCGTCGGTGTGCAGGAACCGCCAGAACGCGTAGCCCGCGTAGCTCGTGACGAGACTCGCGAACGAGAGCGTGGCCCAGCGGTTGCGCACGAGAAATACGACGGCGACGACGGTGAGGATGAGATTCGAGTAAAGCGTGAATTCGCCGACGCGCGTGATGACCGAGGTGAAAAACGCGAGGCCAACGGCGAAGAGCGCCATGACTTCGGATTTGCGACGGTCGGCAATCCACGCGATGACGCCCGCCCACGCGAGCAAGAGCGCGCCGTCCACGAGCGCGCTGCCGATGATTTGCAGCGGCGGAATGTGATGCGCCGCGTAAGTCGTGAAATAAACCGCCGCGAGGCCGCCAGCAAAGACGACCTGTGCAAAATTTTTGAGCGACTCTTTGACATTGCGCCGCTGCCACCACGCGCCTGCGCCCAGCAGCAATCCGCTCGCAAGATACAGCAGGGAAATTTTTCCAGCGGGGCCGAGCTTGGGAACAATGTTGTGGTAGGCAAGGTTGGCGGCGAATGCGAACGTCGCAAGAAGAATTACGATGCCAACCCGCACGGACCAATACATACCGACACGCATTTCAAGTGAATCTTTTCCAGTCAACGGCGGCGTGGCGGGTTGGGCGGATTCAGTGGATTGAAAATTTTCCGCCGCAGTTTCCGCCGCGTAGGTCGCCGGTTCGGCAGCGGGTTCGGCCAGCGGAGTTGAAATCAGCGGCGGGATGAACGGCGGCGGAGCAATGATTGGCGGAAGCGTGGCGACGGGCGGCTCTGGTTTGATAACGGGAATTTCGACCGGCAGCGGCGGGATAATTTCCGCCTCGGGCTTGCGCGGGGGCAAGGTGGCAGGCACGAAGGCTGGGGCTTTTTCTTCCGCACGATCGGCGGCGGCTGGCGGCGAATTTTTTAACCGCAGCAGTTGCAACTGCAATTCATCCACGCGGCGGTTGAGTTCTTCGATCTGGTTGCGCGCGCTGATGGCGCGGGCGATGAGCCAGATGGCCAGCACGATGGGAACGCCAATGATGAGGATGATAATCAGTTCCATGACATGGGTCTTTCAGTTGCGCGGCCAGTTGCAGCTCCGCGACGGGTTGGGTTTTCAAACTTCACGCAGCCAGCTTGCCAGCGGAACCTTTCCGGCATGAATTGAAAAAACTTCACGCGGGATTGCTTTCGACGATGTTCAAAATGTTCTGGGCAGACCGGAATAACAATCTGGCCTTGCCTCGATTTGGTGGACAAGCGTTGAGTAATTGGGTGAGCTAGACACAAGCACCATGAATCCTGAAAACATCCAGCCGAGCAAACACAAAAGATGCGACGAAGCCTTCAAGCAATCCGGCGTGGAGCTGGCTTTTACGCTCGCGATGTTTTTTTGAAGGACCGCAAGCCGAGCTTCAGCGACTGAAAAAATGTGCGGTCTTAAGTGACTTCCAAATTTCTTTGCCATTCAGATGGAGTCGTGCATAATACCGCCCGCTTGAGTGGCGGACGAGATTTTGCAGTCGCGTTTTTTCTCACGGTTAGCCTTGGTTTCAGTTTTCATAAACCAACGTAGAACAAGACCGTGAAAACATAAATTAGGACTGCCAAAACCCCGCCATTTCTTCGGAAATGCACCCATAGCTCAATTGGATAGAGCGGCTGACTACGGATCAGCAGGTTATAGGTTCAACTCCTATTGGGTGCACCACTTCAAAAGACAGTTTTCCGGTATTTTCCCCAGCAGGTTTTTAAGTAGCAGCAGTCAGAAATGCGCGGTCACTGCTGACGCTTGCGCGGCCAGCGGCGACAACCGTTTTGCACCCAGAGCCGCCACACCAGCCAGAACGCTTCATTCGCAATGCCGCCGGTCATTTTGGAAACGCCGTGCGTGCGGTCGGGAAAGGTGATCGGCACTTCGGTCACGCGGAAACCATCGCGCCAGAGCTTGTTCGTGAGTTCGATTTGAAAGCCGTAGCCGTGACATTCAATCCGGTCGAGGTCGAGAAATTGCAGCGCGCGGCGACGAAAACATTTGTAGCCGCCAGTCGGATCTGTGACCGGCATCCCGGTGACGAGCCATACGAAAATCCCCGCGCAACGGCTCAAGATAAGGCGTTTCAGCGGCCAGTTCACCACGCGCACGCCGCCGGAATAGCGCGAGCCGAGGACGAGGTCGGCATTCTCCGCCGCCTTGAGAAAATTTGGAATCTCCAGCGGGTCGTGCGAGAAATCGCAGTCCATCTCGAAGATGAATTCGTAGTTTTTTTCCAGCGCCCACTTGAAGCCGGAAATGTAGGCGCGGCCCAGCCCGTTTTTTTTCTTCTCGTGGATGACGTGAATCTGCGGATGTTTCGCGGCGAGTTCGTCCGCGATTTGCCCGGTGCCGTCCGATGAATTGCCGTCCACCACGAGCAGGTCCACGCCGACGGGCAGTGACAACAAAGCCTGTGCCACGCGCGGGAGATTTTCCCGTTCGTTGACCGTGGGCACGATGATAAGTGTTCGGTTCATGCGGCGGCAGATTGTCAGAAAGTTTCGCCGCGAAAACAAGCGGGCAGTTGAGCTGGGTGGAAAACTTTCATTGCCAGCCGGAATCCCCCCGCATAGTTTTGCCCGCGAAATGTTCACCTCGCTGTTCAACGGAGTTGAAGGCTGGCGCTTTCTGCTGACCAACCCGGTTACGCTGGCGATGACGGCGTTTCAAATCTGGATGTTTATCCATGCGCTCCGCAGCCGCGAATGGGTCTGGGCACTTTTCATCTTCATCGGCTGGGGCATCGCGGCGCTCTGGTATTATTTTTCAGTCTATCAAGGTTCAGGCACGACCATGACCGGCTTTGAACTGCCCGGTGCGCAGAGCCGTGCGCGCATCAAAGAATTGCAGGCGAAAATCCATCACGTAGACAACGCCTACCACCACTTCCAGCTCGGCGACGTTTATTTTCAGAAAGGAAAATTCGCCGAGGCGGAGAAAAGTTATCGCGCCGCGCTGGAACGCGATCCGAACGACATTGATACGCGCGCCCACCTCGGCCAATGCCTGCTGCGGTTGAAACGTCCCGCCGAGGCGCGACCGTTGCTCGACGCCGTCTGCCGCGAAAATTTCAAGCACGACTTCGGCTACTCGCTCATGGCCTACGCGGAGACGCTGATGGCGCTGAACGAAACGGATGCCGCGCTGAACATCTGGCAGCACGTCGTGGAAAATCATTCTTATCCGCGCGCGAAAGTTCAGCTCGCGGAACTCTACCTCGCCAAAAAGCAAAACGACCTCGCCCGCGCGCAACTCAACGATGTGGTCAACGACGATGTCCACGCGCCTACCTTCCAGCGGCGGCGTGACGGCGTTTGGATCCGTCGCGCGAAGGCCGCGTTAAAAACGATTCCCCAGTAAACTCGCGCGGGTTTTGGCTTTCTCGGACGCGCAAAATTTTGCAAGCTGTCATCGTGTCAAACCTCATCGCCATCGTCGGTCGCCCGAATGTCGGCAAGTCCGCGCTCTTCAATCGCATCGTGCGCAAGCGCATCGCCATCGTTCACGATATGCCGGGCGTGACGCGCGACCGCGTGATGGCGGAATCGGAATGGAACGGAAAATCTTTCACGCTGGTGGACACCGGCGGCATCGGCCTGATGCGCCGCGAAAAATCGGATGATGTCATCATCAAAGCCGCCCTCGATCAGGTGGAAATCGCCATTGAAGCCGCGCACGTCATCATCTTCGTCGTCAACACGCAGGAAGGTGTCGTGCCGCTGGATCGCGAAGTGGCGGAGCGTTTGCGCAAGAGCGGCAAGCCCGTGCTCGTGGCTGCGAACAAGGTGGACACTTATCGCGATGAAAAAAATACGGATGAATTTGCGGCGTTCGGCTTCGAGAAAATTTTCCCCGTCAGTGCGATTCACGGAACCGGCATTGAACGGTTGACGAATGCGGCGGTAGCCTTTTTGCCGGATGTCAAAACCGAAGAGCCGGAGACGGAAGAAGTAATCGAGGAAGTGGAAGTTGATGGAGAAAAGCCCGAAGCCAAGTTCAAGAAACCAACGGGGCCGCTCAAGCTCGCCATCGTCGGCCGCCCGAACGTCGGCAAATCCTCCATCATCAACGCGCTCACGAATTCCGACCGCGTCATCGTCTCGCCCATCCCCGGCACCACGCGCGACGCGGTGGACGTGCCGTTCGAGGTGAAAGCCCCGGCCAATGACGCGGGCATCGTCGCCACGGAAAAATATATTTTGATTGATACCGCCGGGATGCGGAAAACGCGGCGCGTAGATGACACGGTGGAATTTTTCAGCGTCCAGCGCACGGAAGAATCCATCGCCCGCAGCGACATCACCGTGCTGGTGATTGACGCGGACATGGGCATCACCGAGCAGGATAAAAAAATTGCCGACGTCATCGTGGAAAACCGCCGCGCGTGCATCATCGTCGTCAACAAATGGGATCTGTATCAGCACAAGGTCAAGGAAGCGCGCGAAGACGAAATCGAGAACCGTAAAAATAAAAAGCGCACCGAAGGCCAAGCCAAGGAGCCGACCACGCTGCTGGAGTTTGGCCAGTGGGTGCAGGAGAAATTATTTTTCCTCGACTACGCGCCGGTGATTTTCACCTCCGCCAAAACTGGTTTTCAATTGGAACGTTTGCTCGAAGCCGTGCGCTACGTCGCCGCGCAGTTGCAGCAGAAGATTCCGACTTCGATTTTGAACCGCACCATTCAAGATGCCGTGGAGCGCCGCCAACCCGTCAGTGCAGCGGGACATCGCTTGCGGTTTTTCTACGCCACGCAAGTGCGGCAGGCGCCGCCGACGTTCGTGTTGTTCGTGAACCGCGACGAATTATTTTCCGACCAATACAAAAAAAATCTCACCACCGAATTGCGCACGGCGTTCGGCTTCGAGGGCTGCCCAATTGTCATCGTGCCGAAAGCGCGTCCGAAAACCATCGAACCGGTGCGGAAATTCCGGGCCAAACCCGGCCAGCCGCAGGCCGTGGCGGACTCCTACCAGAAACGCCGCCACGAAAAATACTCGCGCTACGGTCGCAAGTGACCCAGCCGTCGTCTGAAAACGGCGCAGGAAAAAGTTGTTCACCGGGGGCGAATAAGTTTCAAAATTTCAACGCCAACGTGCGAATCCCCTTGATTCCATTTGCGAATAGAATGATTGCAACTTTTTCGCAAAATTTTCTTGAAAGCCACTACGGGTGGTAGCATGATGGCTGTCGTTCCCCAATTAGTGGGGGAAAGCCGGTTTTTCAGCAAAATCCGTATTTCTCCAGAATTGGGTAGTATTTTTTCAATTTCAGCGCGTTTCAGTCGCTTTCGAAACCGCCGGGATTTAACCCATAAAACCAAAGTTTATTACGACCATGATTGATGCACGCGAGGATGTTTTGACGTCGGCTCCTGCCGCCGGACGCCGCCAAGGACAGAAACCTTCCAATTCACGCGGGATGAAACCTGCCAAATCCCAATCGAAAAAGTCCCTGCGCATCGAACGCGTTTTCAGTGACGCCAAGGTGAAGCCGTTTGACCAGATCGAATGGGACAAGCGCACGGCAGAAATCACCGATGACGCCGGCAAGGTCATCTTCAAACAGGAAAACGTCGAGGTGCCGAAGTCTTGGTCCGTCCTCGCCACAAAAGTCGTCGTGTCGAAATATTTTTACGGTGAGCAGCACACCAGCGAGCGTGAAACATCCGTCAAGCAGCTCATTCACCGCGTCGCGCGGACGATTTCTGATTGGGGTATTGCGGATGGTTATTTCAGCAAGGCGGACGGCGAAATTTTTTACGAGGAACTCACCTG
This sequence comes from Verrucomicrobiota bacterium, assembly GCA_041192415.1. Classification (GTDB taxonomy): domain Bacteria; phylum Verrucomicrobiota; class Verrucomicrobiia; order Limisphaerales; family UBA11358; genus UBA11358. The sequence continues at coordinate 6,401 of JBEEMY010000072.1, forward strand.
GCTGTGCGTGAACCAATTTGGCGCGTTCAATTCGCCGGTGTGGTTCAATGTCGGCCTGCATCACGAATATGGCGTGGGCAAAAAATCCGGCAAGGGCAACTGGTTTTACAATCCCAAGACCGGCGAGGCCGAGCGCGCCGCGACGCAATACGAGTATCCGCAGGGCAGCGCGTGTTTCATCCAGTCAGTCAAGGACGACATGGAATCCATCATGCACCTCTGCTACAGCGAGGCGATGCTATTCAAATACGGTTCTGGCACCGGCACTGATTTGTCGCCGATTCGTTCCAGCCGCGAGAAGTTGAGCGGTGGCGGTCGTCCCAGCGGGCCGATGAGCTTCTTGAAAGTTTACGATCAGGTCGCGAATGTCGTGAAGTCCGGCGGCAAAACCCGTCGCGCGGCGAAGATGAATACGCTCCGCGACTGGCACGGCGACATCGAAGAGTTCATTGACGCGAAGCAGCGGGAAGAGAAGAAGGCGTGGGCGCTCATCGAGCAGGGTTACGACGGTTCTTACAACGGCGATGCTTACGGCAGCGTGATGTATCAGAACGAAAATCTTTCCGTCCGCGCCAGTGATGAATTTTTCACCGCCGCACTTGCGGGCAAGGAATGGTGGACCAAGACCGTCAAGGGCGACAAACCGCTCCAGAAAAAAGACGCGAGCAAGCTGCTCGACAAAATCGCGGAAGGCACGCACATCTGCGGCGACCCTGGCATCCAATACGACGGCGCGATCCAGAAATGGCACACCTGCAAAGGCACCGAGCCGATTCACTCCACGAATCCTTGCAGCGAATACGTTTTCGTCAACAACACCGCGTGCAATCTCGCATCGTTGAACTTGATGAAGTTCAAGCGCAGCGATGACAAGTTCGACACCGAACGCTTCAAAGCCGCGTGCCGCATCTTCATCACCGCGCAGGAAATTCTTGTGGACAACGCGAGCTATCCGACGAAAGAAATCGCGGAAAATTCCCACATCTTCCGCACGCTTGGCCTCGGCTTTGCGAACCTCGGTTCGCTCTGCATGAGCTACGGCTTGCCTTACGATTCCGACGAGGGTCGCGCGCTGGCTGGCGCGATTACGTCCATCATGACCGGTCACGCCTACGAACAGTCGGCGGAAATCGCCGCGACGACCGGCGCATTCAAAGGCTATCACGATGCGCGTTGCGCGGGCGTGGAAAAAACTGTCTCCAAGGATAACGTCGAATCCATGCTCGGCGTCATCAAGCTCCACCGCGATGCTGTGGAAACGATTCAGCCCAGCGCGGAATTCAATTACCTCAAGACTGAAGCCCGCAAAACGTGGGACGGCGCGCTCGCCAAGGGCAAACAACATGGCTACCGCAACGCCCAAGTCACCGTGCTCGCGCCGACCGGCACGATTGCCTTCCTCATGGATTGCGACACGACCGGCGTCGAACCCGACATCGCGCTCGTGAAATACAAACTGCTCGCGGGCGGCGGGATGTTGAAGATCGTCAATCGCGGCGTGGGCGATGCACTGCACCGTTTGAATTACAGCGCGGCGGAAAACAAACAAATGGTAAAACTAATGACATATTTCATGAGCAAATGTCGTTTTGCTGTTAAGCGATGATTAAAAATATATTTAAGATTC
>JBEEMY010000073.1:0-7995 GCA_041192415.1 Verrucomicrobiota bacterium
GATCCATGATGCCGCAGGGAACATTCGCGAAATCGTGTTCCGCTTTCTGCGCGAGCAACGCTTTTTCAATCGGGTCAATCGTCTTGCCGGTGACGGCTTCGATCAACGTCGCGGTGCAAACTTCCAGCGCGGCGCTGCTGCTCAAGCCGCTGCCGAGCGGCACGGTGGAATGCACAAGCACGTCGAGTCCGCCGGGGTTTACGCCGCGCGCCTGAAATCCAGCGAAGACACCGCGCGGATAATTTCCCCACTTGGGCGTCGCTGGCTTGATGGTTTGCGACAAATCAATCGTCGCCGCGTCTGGTTGCGAAGTGCTGCGAAGAGTGATGACGTTCTGGCCATCGGGCCGTTTGTCTGCCGCCATGATCGTGTAGAACTCAATGGCCATCGGCAGGACGAAGCCGTCGTTGTAATCCGTGTGTTCGCCGATGACGTTGACGCGGCCAGGAGCGGCGGCAATGAAGCGCGGCGCGCGGCCATAGGTCTTTTGAAATTCAGCGGTGATGAACGTGGTCAGTTCTTTCAGATTCATAAAATAAAATGCGCCGGAGAATAATTCCCCGGCGCAGTGAAGGCAATCGCAGCTTCAGTTCGCCGGCGGATTTTTGCCGCCCTTGATCGCGCCGAGGAGCATCAGCACGCCGAACACGAGGAGCACCGCGCCCCAGATGAGGTTGATGTTGATGCCGAGCGAGACAGATTCGGAACCTTTGACGAGGCCGAACACGGCGAGCAAAGCACCGATGAGTGTGAACATGAGGCCAATCGGCCAGCGAATATCGAGTCCCATAATTTTATTTTAGATTTTGGAGTTTAGATTTTGGATTCAGTTCACATCACCAGAAAATGAAGTTCAGGATGACGCACACAATGAGCAGCACCGTGCCGACGACGGCGGGGCGTTGATACCAAGGCTGATTGTTGTCCACGATTTTTGGCGTGAGCGAATAGACGAGACCCTTCAAATCCGCATCCGACTTGGTGCGGCTAGTCGCGAGCGAGATCACCAAGGTGAAACTGAAGCAAGCGATGAAGGCAAACGCGGCGAGCCAAAAGTTCTGCGCCATTTCGCTGGGGAACACCTGAACCACTTTGAGGTAGCCGCCTTTCGCGATGTTGACGACGTGCCCAGCGGCATCCAGATTGCCGGGCGTGGTGGTCAACGCGTGGAAAATTGCCGAGCTGGCGATACCGAAGAATAAGCCGATGAAGGCACCGGTAGCCGTGGCGCGTTTCCAGAACATACCGAGCAGGAACGTGGCGAACAGCGGCGCGTTCACAAAGCCGAACACGAGTTGAATCACGTCCATGCAGTTATTAAACATGGAGGCAAAATAGGCGGCAACAATACTCAAGCCGATGCCGACGACGGTGATGACTTTGCCCATCCACATATAATGCGCGTCGCTCTTACCCTTCGCGAAGTAGGCTTGATAAATGTCGTAGGTGAAAACCGTATTGAACGCAGTGACGTTGCCCGCCATGCCGGACATGAAGGACGCGAGCAACGCGGTGAGCGCGAGGCCGAGCAAACCAGCGGGGCAGTATTTTTTCACGAGTGAAAGGATCACGCCGTCGTAATCATTTTCCGCGATGCTGTTGTAAAGGCCGGTCTTGATTTCCGTGTCAGTGAGTTTGCCACCGGCATTGGCGAGGACGAGTGAACTGACTTTTCCAGCATCCACTTTTGCACCGAGCGCGTCGCCCACGGCTTTCGCGGCCACGACGGGTTCGGAAATGTTCGCCGCTTTAACGACTCCAACAGCCTTCGCATAATTCGCCTCGGACACAACCGGCGGCGGGATGCGATAACCTTTGTCCGGCATGGTGCAAAGCGCGGCGGCAATCATGCCGGGCACAATGACGAGGAACGGGAAAAACATTTTTGGCACGGCGGCGACGAGCGGCGTGTTGCGCGCGGCGGTCATGTTCTTCGCGGCCATCGCGCGTTGGACGACGAGGAAATTCGTGCACCAATAACCGAAGCTCAAAACGAAGCCGAGACCGAAAATCATCGCGAACCAATCCACGCCCATCGGATTGGCGGCCGGGCCGGCGAGGACGGGTTGCCATGCGCTCGTCCACGCGTTGTTGGCGTAGGTCACGCCGGCTTCTTTGAGATTGAGCGCAGCCGGATTCGTGGCGACGGCTTGCAGCGAATGATTCATTGAACCCCAGCCGCCCACGTCTTTGAGGCCGAGATAAACGACCGGCGCGAAGCCGAGAACGATCATGAAGAACTGCAACACTTCGGTGTAGATCGCGGAAGTCAATCCGCCTTTCAAAACGTAGAGCAGCACGATGCCGGAGCTGACCCAGAGCGCGACGTTGTAATCCCAACCGAGCAGCGCATGGAGCAGTTTCGCCAGCGCGTTCATCGAAATGCCGGACGCGAAAATGGTCATCACGGCGAACGCGACGGAGTTCAACGCGCGGACGCGTTCATCAAAACGCATGTTCAAGTATTCAGGAACGGAGCGCGCTTTGGAGCCGTAATAAAACGGCATCATGAACACGGCGAGAAAAATCATCGCTGGAATCGCGCCGACCCAATAGAAGTGCGCGGTGCTGATGCCGTATTTCGCACCGCTCGCCGCCATGCCGACGAGTTCGAGCGCGCCAAGGTTCGCCGAAATAAACGCGAGTCCCGTGACCCAAGTCGGAATCGAGCGGGCGGACGTGAGAAAGTCCGCCGAGGTTTTCATGTAGCGCGCCAGCGCCCAGCCGATGCCAATAACAAAGGCGACGTAAGCGATGAGGATGGTGTAATCAATCCACTGAAGTTGGATGGGTTGCATAGTGTGGCGCAAAATAAACCGATTTCCCTGCGCGCTGTCAAATTCATTGCTCAAAAACGGGTAACTCTTTTGGGTGATGGCGCGCAAACTGGATTGGTGGATGAATGGATTTTTGGATTGATGGTTCAAACCAACCCGCGTCCGGCGGCTTTGGCCATCAATCCAATCACCCAACAATCCATTTCCCGGGCGGTGCGGGGTTGCTTTTGGCGGGCGGTTATGGTTTATTCTGCCCGCAAAATTTTATGCCTACAAAAATTGAAACGAAAACGAACGAGCTTTGCACCGCCATCCTCGAACAAATCCAGTCCGGCGGTATCAAGTCCCGCATTGACACCTTTCTCTCCGATGCCACCGCGCGCGGCGCGTATGAAGCGCTGATGAGCAAGGGCCAGGCGCTCCAGGAAAAACAGCACCACGGCACGCCGCTCGACCCGACCGAGATTGCCGCGTTTGAAAAAGACCGCGATGCCCTCTTGAAAAACCCCGTCGCCGCCGGTTTCCTCGACGCGCAGGAAGAAATGAACGATTTGCAAAGCTCCGTGAAGAAGATGGTCGGCAAGACCATCGAACTCGGTCGCCTCCCCACAGCGGAAGATTTGGCCGAAGGCGGCTCCTGCGGCTCCGGCTGCGGCTGTCACTGAAATTTATTTCCAATTTAATCCCGAGCGGGTGCAAGATTTGAAGATTTTGCACCCGCTTTTATTTCTGCTTGTGCGCGGCGGAACGGCGATTATCTTTTGTATCCATGGCCAGAAAGCAAAAACGCGTGCTGCTCGCCCTCGGCTGGTATGACTACCGGCTCCACAAGGGCATTGAAAAATATGCACAGGAGCATGGCTGGCATCTTTATGCCGACTACACCCGCGAAAAAGTCATTCCTTGGGGTTGGGAAGGCGACGGGATTCTCGCTTGGCTCGGCGCGGGCGATGACCTCGCGGATTTCGTCACTGCCGCCAAACTGCCCACGGTGGATTTCAGCTTTCGCCGCCCGCAATTAAAATTTGCCCGCGTGCTCGAAGATCACGCGCACGCCGCGAAGATTGCCGCCGAACATTTTCTCACACGCGGCTTCACGAATTTCTGTTTTTACAGCGACGCGAACAACTGGTCTTACGAAGAGCGCGGGCAGGGGTTTGTAAAAGCGCTCGGCGACACCGGTCACAATTGCGCGTGGCTCCGCTGGCTGGAGTCGCCCGCCTACGCCACCGGCAAATCGGAATGGCAACGCAAACGCAAATGGCTCGCCACGCAGATGAAAGCCGCCGCCAAGCCACTCGCCGTTTTTGCTGCCAACGACCAGCAAGCCCTCGACGTTTTGGAATCGTGCGAAAGCGTCGGCATTAAAATTCCCGAAGAAGTTGCCATCCTCGGCACCGAGAGTTACCTGCTCGCGCCCGACGCCATGCGCACGCCCATTTCCAGCGTGGACACCAATCTGGAAATCCTCGGCTATCGCGGCGCGGAACTATTGGATCAATTGATGAGCGGCAGCAAAGCCCCGGCGGAGCCGTTGCGCGTGCCCGCTGCCGGTGTCATCGTCCGCAAGAGCAGCGACATCCTCACCATCAAGCATCAAGGCGTCGCCCGCAGCCTGCGCCACATCTGGGATCACGGCCACGAACCCATCTGCATCAAGGACCTCGTGGGCGTCTCCGCCATGTCACGGCGCGGATTGCACAAGGCCTTTCTGGAACACCTCGGGCGCACGCCCGGACAGGAATTGCAACGCGTCCGCATCGAGCGCGCCAAAAAATTTCTCGCCAAGACCGACCAGAAAGTCGAGACCATCGCCCACGACTGCGGCTACCAAAGCATCAACAGCTTCTGCGTCGCCTTCAAGCGCGCCACCGGAATGTCCGCCAAAAAATTCCGCGAGAAGATGCGGCGGTGAAATTTCTTGGCCGCAAAAAAGCGCAAAAGGCGCAGGGGAAAAACCAAGCGCGCCTTTCTTGGTTGAATTTTTAAGCCTTTTGCGCTTTTTTGCGGCTGAATAATTCTTCCCGCCACGGCATACTCTCCGGGTGAACGAGAAATTCAAAACTGCCAGCGCTCGCTTCGACGCAGAAAATTCCCGCGACCCGAACTCGGAAAACGGACGCCCACGCGAGTTGCTCTACGCCGAGCGGCTGACGGACTGGGTGCTGAAACTTTCACCCGCCGCCAGCGAACCGCTGCGCCTCGCCGCGCGCTGCCAGCACATCTGCCGCTGGGAAAGCCCGCGTGAAAACTATCCCAAGACGCGCCCCGGCTATTTGAAATGGCGAGCCGACCTGAAAAAATTCCACGCGGAAAAATCCGGCGTGATTCTCCATGAGGTCGGCTACGACGAGGAAACCATTCGTCGGGTGCAGGACTTGAACCTCAAGAAAAACTTCCCCGTCGATGCCGAAGTGCGCGTGCTGGAAGACGCTCTCTGTCTCGTATTCCTCGAATTTCAACTCACCGCCCTCGCCGCCAAGAGTGACGATGAAAAAATGATTAACGCCCTCCGCAAGTCCTGGGAAAAGATGACCGAGGCCGCCCGCGCCGAGGCGCTGAAGCTGAATTACGGCGAGTGGGAAAAAGCCCTGATTGGCCGCGCGCTTGCAGCCTGACACCAAAATTTCCCTCGCACTGCTCGCCATGAAAACAGCTTGGATCACCGGCGCCAACGGCTTGATTGGAAATTATCTCGTCCAGTCCGCACCTCAATCCGCCCCGCACTGGCGAGTGCGGGCGTTGACGCGCGCGGATTTTGATCTGCTTGACTTCGCCGCCGTCGAGCGCGAATTCAAAAAAGATCAACCGCAACTCATCATCCATTGCGCCGCCATCACCATCGTCAGCGAGGCGCAGAAAAATCCGACGCTCGCGCGGCGCGTGAATGTGGACATAACCAAATTTCTCGCCGAGTTGGCGGCAGACATCCCGCTGGTTTTCTTTTCCACCGATTTGGTTTTTGACGGACGCAAAGGCAATTACTCCGAGACCGCCGCGCCAAATCCGTTGCACACCTACGGCGAAACCAAAGTGGCGGCGGAAGAAATCGTCCTAAAAAATCCGCGCCATCTCGTCGTCCGCACATCCATCAACGCCGGTAAATCGCTTGCTGGCAACCGCGCGTTTGACGAGCAATTACGCCGTTCCATGCAATCGGCGGGCGAAGCGATGACTCTGTTTACTGATGAATTTCGCTGCCCGATTCCGGCGGTGGAAACCGCGCGTGCCGTTTGGAATCTCGTCGAAAATAATTGCGCAGGGCTTTACCACGTCGCCGGCGCAGAAAAACTTTCGCGGCTGGAGATTGGCAGGCTGCTCATCCAACGCTGGCCGGAAATCCGAACCGAAATCAAATTCGGCTCCGCCAAAGACTTTCCTGGACCGCCGCGCGCACTGGACACCACGCTGGACATTTCCAAAGCGCAAAAAATTCTGTCCCGCCCGCTGCCCAAGTTCAGCGAATGGCTGGCGGCAAATGGGTGATGCCATACAGCGCCCTCCTTCTCCTCTCCGAGGGGCGAAGGGACTGAAAAACTTTTGAAACTTTGTTTCTACGCACCTTTGCTGTTAATTTTCCGGCATGGGCTTTGCCGAAAATTTTGATTCCATCCAGCAGCGCATTGCCGCTGCCTGCGCGCGGACAGGGCGCGAGGTTGCTTCGGTCACGTTGCTCGCGGTTTCCAAATCGCATCCGCCGGAGATGATTCAGACGGCCGTAAGTTGCGGGCAGATTTATTTTGGCGAGAATAAAATTCAGGAGGCCAAGGCAAAAATTCCACTGTCGCCCGGCAAGGCGCGCTGGCAGTTCATCGGCCACCTGCAATCCAACAAGGTGCGCGATGCCGTCGAGTTGTTTGAGCTGATTCAGGGCGTGGACAGCCTTGCCATCGCGCAGGAAATCTCCAAGCGTGCCGAGCAGTCGGGCAAGACGATGCCGATTCTGCTGGAGGTGAATGTTGCGGGCGAAGGCAGCAAGTTTGGCTACGCGCCGGAAAAATTACTGGCAGAACTGGCGGTCTTGAACGCGCTGCCGCGCATTGAAATTCACGGGCTGATGGCCATTCCGCCGTTCACGCCGACGGCAGAAAAATCACGCCCGTATTTCCAGCGGCTGCGAGGGCTGAAAGTTGATTGTGAGAAAATCCTGGGCGTTCCCCTGCCCCATTTGAGCATGGGCATGAGCGGTGATTTTGAAGTTGCCATCGAAGAGGGCGCGACCATCGTGCGCGTCGGCACGGCGTTGTTCGGCGAACGGCAGAAAATTATTCGTCCGGCGACGGACTAAATTTTAATTCAATCCTGCCGATATGAGTAAGCCTGCCAACATGACTGTGGATACGTTCAAGCGTGAAATCGCCGAGGCGGTCAGAAACTTTGACCGCTTCGTGGTCTGTCTGCACAAAACACCGGATGAGTTTGAGGCGGTGCTGACGTCGCTGTTGCAGAAGGCCATCAAGGCTTACGAGTCACGCGCGGCGGGGATGCGCCACGGCATCGCGCTCGACAAAGATGTCACTGTCATTTTGAGTCAAAGCGATAACGAACGTCCGTTGTGTGGGATTTATTTCAACCTCCACTCGCCTTACCGGAAAGAACCGCTGCCCAAGACCCTGCTGCCGCTCGCGTAAAGTTCCGCCGCAGCCGCCAAAGAAATCAGTCTGCCCGCACGCTGTCGCCTACTTTGGGTTCACCCGAAACCAGGTCGGCCACAATGTTGTTGTCCGACTTCGGCCCGGTGATTTTCACCTCCGCCACCTTCATCCCGGAGCGATAAACAAAAAAAGTCTGGTGCATCTTGGGCATTTTATCATCGGGAAAATTCAGCAGCACAAAACGCCCGACGGTGTTCACCGTGATAACCTTTGCCGCGAGTGACATATCCGGCGTCACGAGGGCGGCGGATGCCGTGGCGGGCTTCGCCGACGGAAGATGCGGCATCCAACTGCAACCTGCCAGTGTCAACGCCAGCAACAAGACCGTGGAAAGGAAAATTGTTTTCATATCCTATGCATGCCATAAGACAGGACGTAAAAGAGCATTTGAAAGCTGGATGCAAAGAAATATGGATAACATCAAACGACACAGGCGCTTACATGGTTGAGCAGGGAGGAAAGCAAAAATTATGCGAATTGATGGAGCACATTTTGTCAATTCCTATGTATTTCAAAGTAAGGATCGGGATGATGAATCCCGGCAATTCGGCAACAATACTTGA
>JBEEMY010000074.1:0-7981 GCA_041192415.1 Verrucomicrobiota bacterium
GACGAGCGTCGTCGCGGGAAATAATCTGGTGTTCACAGTCGCCGTCACTAATCTCGGTCCGGCCAGCGCGACGAATGTGGTCGTCACGAACCGCATTGACGCGGGCTACACCTTTGTCAGCGCGTCGGCGAATGGCGCGACGAATGGTAGCTTGGTGACGTGGACAATTCCGACGTTGCCCGCGAATGGCGCGACAAATCTCACGGTCACATTGCTCGCGCTCGAAGGCGGCATGTTCACGAACCTCGCGTTCGGCAACAACGCGACGCTCGACTTGAACGCAACGAACAACAACGGTTCGCTGACGAACGCGCAGGTGGTCACCACCGTTTCCGCTTCCGCAAATCTAGCCATCACGAAGACCGCTCCGGCGAACGTCAACGCCACGGGTAGCCTCACTTACAACCTCAGCGTCACCAACGGCGGGCCGTCCACGGCGACGGGCGTCATCGTGACCGACGCGCTCCCGGCGAGCGTCTCGTTCGTCACTGCGAGCGGTAACGGCGTGAATAATTCCGGCATCGTGACGTGGAATCTCGGCACGCTGGCAAACGGCGCGACCAGCAATCTCACCGTCACAGTCAACGCCGCGGCCAGCGGCACGCTGACAAACTTCGCCAGCATCGGCTCGCCCACGCCTGACCCGACGCCGACGAACAACATCACGCCACCAGTCATCACGACGGTGACGACGATTGCGGATCTCGCAGTCGGCAAGTCTGGCGCGGCCTCCAGCGCGCTGGGTGTGAATTTCACTTACACAATTTCCGTGACGAACCTTGGGCCGTCCACCGCCGCGAACTTCGCGGTGACGGACAGCTTGCCGGCAGGGATCGTTTTCGTGAGCGCCGTTCCGTCCATCACGACGAACGCCGCGAGCCAGGTCATCTGGACAAATCTCGGCACGCTCGCGCTCAACGCGACGACGAATTTCACGCTCACAGTCAAGGCCGTGACGCGCGGCGCGGTGACGAACTTCGCCACGGTTGGCGGGCCGACGGTTGATGGCACGCCCACGAACAACACCAGCGCGCCGGTCGTGACGAGCATCACGAACCGCCCGCCGCTCGCGGTGGACGACTCCGGCAGCACGCCGAAAAATGTGGCGGTGACCGTGTCAGTCTTGGTGAATGATTCCGACCCGGACGGCGACGCGCTGACGATTATCTCCGTCAGCCCGACCAACGGCACTGCGAACATTGTTGGCACGAATGTGGTGTTCACCCCGGCGTTGAACTTCCTCGGCACGGCGTTCATCGGCTATACCATCACGGATGGATTTGGCGGCACGAACTCCGCAGTCATCACCGTCAACGTCACGAACCGCCCGCCGGTCGCGGTCAACGACTCGGCCAGCACGCCGAAGAATGTTGCGGTCACGATTCCGGTTTTGGCGAACGACTCCGATGTGGATGGCGATACGCTGACAATTATTTCGGTCGCAGCGACGAATGGCTTTGCCGTCATCAGCGGCACGAACGTAGTCTTCACACCGACGAATAATTTCCTCGGCACGACCTTCATCGGCTACACGATCTCGGATGGCAACGGCGGAACTAGCGCGGCGGTGATTGCAGTTCTTGTGACGAACCGCGCACCGGTGGCGGTGAATGATTTTGCCAGCACGCCAAAAAATGTTCTTGTCTCGGTGCCGGTGCTGGTAAATGACAGCGATCCGGACGGCGATCCGTTGACAATTTTCGGTCTTTTCCCGACGAATGGGGTTCCTAGCGTCAATGGCAATGGAACGAACATTGATTTCGTCCCCGCGAACAACTTCGTGGGTGTAGCAACCGTTGGCTATCGCATCATCGATGGCTTTGGCGGCAGCAACACGGCCATTGTCTTTATCACCGTGACGAACCGCCCGCCGGTGGCGACGAATGATTTCGCCAGCACGCCGAAGAATGTGGCGGTGACAATCCCGGTTCTTGCTAACGACGGCGATCCGGATGGCGATGCGCTCACGATCATTTCCGTCAGTCCGACGAACGGCACTGCGAGCATCGTTGGCACGAACGTCGTGTTCACGCCCACGAATAACTTCCTCGGTGTGACGACGGTTGGCTACCGCATCATTGACGGCTTCGGCGGCACGAACTCCGCTCTCATCACCGTCACGGTCACAAACCGTGCGCCGATTGCGGTGGACGATTCGCGCAGCACCGCGAAGAATATCGCAGTCACAATTCCGGCTCTGGCGAACGACTCCGACCCGGATGGAGACACGCTCACGATTGTTTCCGTTAATCCGACGAACGGCACGGCGAACATCGGTGGCACGAACGTGATTTTTACACCCGCGACTAACTTCTTCGGCACGGCGACGATTGGCTACGCCATCACCGATGGATTTGGCGGCACTAATTCCGCGCTCATCACCGTCACTGTTACAAACCGTGCGCCGGTGGCGAACGCGCAAAGCACCAACACCACCTTCAACACCGGCAAGGCACTCACGCTCACGGGCAGCGACCCGGATGGCGACGCGCTCACGTTCAGCATCGTCAGTTCGCCAGTCGGCGGCACGTTGACGGGAATCGACACGAACACGGGCGCGGTGATTTACACGCCGACAAATAATTTCACTGGCACGGACTCGTTCACGTTCCGCGTGAACGACGGCACGGCGGACAGCGCGTCGGCCGCGGTTAGCATCACGGTCGGCACGCCGATCATCGCTGACCTCGCGGTGTTCAAGACCGGCCCGACGAGCGCCACGGCTGGCTCGAATCTGGTTTACTCAATCACAGTGACAAACCTCGGCACGTCCGCCGCGACGAACGTCGTGGTCAGTGACACGTTGCCCGCAGGCTTCATCTTCGTGAGCGCGACACCGACGAACTCGTCGCTGGTCGGCAGCGTGGTGAACTGGTCGGTGTTTAAACTTGCGGCGAACGCCAAGACGAACTTCACGCTCACGGCGCGCTCGCTCGAAGGCGGCACGTTCACGAATTTCGCCACGGCAATTTCCGACGCGTATGATCCAAACCCGACGAACAACAACGGCTCGCTGACGAACTCGCAGGCGCGCACGACCATCGCGGCCTCGGCGGATGTGCAGGTCTTCAAAGACGGCGGCACGAACGTGGCCGCTGGCAGCACAGTGAATTACACCATCACCGCGACGAACGCCGGACCGTCCACCGCGACGGACGTGGTGGTGAAAGATAATTTGCCCGCAGGCGCGACGTTCCAAACCGCGTCCGGTAGCTACACGTTCAGCAACAACGTTGTGACGTGGAGCGCGCTGACGTTGACGAATGGCGCGTCGGTCAACTTCACGCTCGCGCTCACCGCGCCGGCGAGCGGCCAGTTCACGAACATCGCGTTGGCGACTTCGCCCACGCCCGATCCGAACCTGACGAACAACAACGGCTCGCTCAACAAAGCGCGCGTGACGACGAAGATTGTGCCGGTCGCGGATTTGATCGTGCTGCTCTACGGCCCGACGAATGCAGTGCAGGGCAGCAACTTTGTCTACTCACTCATCTTGAGCAACGCCGGGCCGAGCGTGGCGTCGAACGCATTCGCCAGCGACCAGTTGCCGACAAACTTCGTGTTCGTGAGCGCGACGAGTGGCGGCGTGTTCAGCAACGGCGTGGTGAAGTGGCCGAAGATTGCGATGCTCGCGGTGGGCGGCACGTCGAATTATTTCATCACGGTCAACTCGCCGTTCACCGGCACATTCACGAACATCGCGTCGGCGATTTCCGACACGTTAGATCCGAACCCGACGAACAACACCGGCGTTGCGCCCGCGTCGCAGGCACTGACAACGGTGAGCGTGGCGGATTTGAGTTGGCTGGGCGGCACGCCGATCTTCAATCCGCAGACGGGGCTTTACGAAGAGACGGTAATTGTGACCAACAACGGCAATGGAACCATCGCGGGCTTCTGGCTCTACGTCACGGTGCTGACGCCAAACGTGCAATTGTGGAACGCCACCGGAACCAACGGCGGCGTGCGGTATGTGCAATACAGTTCGCCGCTCGACCCGAGCAATCACGTCAGCCTCGTGCTGGAATTCTATGACCCGTTGCGCGTGCCGTTCACGAACACGCTGCTCGTCGTGCCGGTGATTCCGGCGAACATCGGCGGCATCGGCACGAATGGCTCGGTCAACGTGGAGAAAATCTTTACGGACGTGCGCACGAATGGCACGCGGTTCGTCATCGAGTTTGCGTCCGTGCCGGGCAAAACTTACACGATTATTTACAGCGGAGATTTGCAGACGTGGAAAGTCGCCACGCCGAGCGTGACGGCCAATGCCAACGTCACGCAGTGGTATGACGACGGCCCGCCGAAGACGGAAAGTTTGCCGACGTCCGTGACGAGCCGGTTCTACCGCGTGATCAAGAATTAAACTTTTAACTGAATTGCCATGAAGAAAAATCAAACAGGTTGGCGGATGCCGGTGACAGGCGCATTGCTTTTTGCCACGGCGGTTTCCGCCGAACAAAGCGAGCAGACATCGTTGAACTCCACGAACCGCGTGGCGTTGAAGCTGCGGCTGGGCTTCAACATCAGCGGGAGTTTCAAAGGCGTGGGCACGACGTTCGGCCCCGGCTCGCCGCTGGCGAACCCGCGCTTCACGCCGCACGGCGACAAATATAATTATGACGACGGCTATGTCCTCGCCGATGGCAGCGGCAGCAAGGACGGACTGACTTGGTATTGGGGCTACGACAGCACGAGCCAAGTGCAGGCGAGCGCCGCGAACACGATTGATATGCACCGCACGTCGGCGATGGGGATTCGCAATTCATCCGGCGGCGATCTGGACACGCCGAGTGTCGGCGCAGAAATTTCTTATGAGCATCAGCTCGGCAAAAAAGTGGACGACAACGGACACGAGTTGCGTTACGGCATCGAAGGCGCATTGAACTGGATGCCCGTCGCGTTCGGCGGCAACGGCGTTTACAACCTCACGCTCGCGCGGACGACGGATACCTACGGCTATTTCAATGGAACCACGCCGCCGTCGGTGAGCTTGCCGTATCAGGGAAGTTTTGGCGGGCCAGGCTTTGTGATTCAAACCGCGCACAGCAGCGTCGTCACGCCGCTCGGCTCGGCCACGCTGCGGGTGAATCAGGATTTTGACGGCAACCTCTGGGGCGCACGCCTCGGGCCGTATCTCGAATACCCGGTCACGGATAAATTCAGCTTTCATCTTTCCGGCGGACTGGCCGTGGGCTTGATGCAGGCGGATGCGTCGTGGAATGAAACCTTGACGCTCGCGGGCGGCGGCGGCACGAGCCGCGTGGGCGGTTCCGGTTCGGACGTGGATTTGCTCTGGGGGTTTTATGTGGGCTTGGATGCACAATACCAATTCAACCCGCGCTGGGGCGCGGAAGTGGGCGTGCAGTATCAGGACCTCGGCACTTACAGCCACAACTTCGGTGGGCGCACGGCGGAAGTGGATTTGAACAACTCCATCTTCGTCCACCTCGGCATCAGCTACAGTTTTTGAACGCCCGATAATTTTCCACCATGAATGCGACGCCGTCGGCCAAACCCATTGACGCGCGCGTTCGCATCGGCCACGTCCATTTGAAAGTTGCCGACCTCGAACGCGCGCTAAATTTTTATTGCGGCGTGCTGGGCTTCGAGGTGCAGCAAAAATTTGGCGTGCAAGCCGCGTTCATTTCGGCGGGCGGTTATCATCATCACATCGGGCTGAACACTTGGGAGAGCAGGGGAGGTTCGCCGCCCGCGCCGGGCACGACGGGTTTGTATCACGTCGCCATTTTGTATCCTGACCGCGCGGAGCTGGCTGATGCCGTGCGTCGCGTGCTGGCGGCGGGCGGGGAACTCGATGGCGCGGCGGATCACGGCGTTAGTGAGGCAATTTATTTGCGCGATCCTGACGGCAACGGCGTGGAACTTTACCGCGACCGCCCCGAAACCGAATGGCCACGCGATGCCAAGGGTGAACTTACCATGTTCACCCGCCAACTGGATTTGGCCGCGTTGCTCAAGGAATGAAATCAAAGTCCGCCAAAGAATTCCGCATCCCCGCCGCGCCGCGCTCGATTCAGAAAGGTTCGTCGCTTGGCGATCTGCTCGACCGCGAGGCCATTGAATGTCTCGCGCACAATCTCACGTTGGTTCACTCCAAGTTTGATGGCCAAGCATTTCAAAAGACGGCGCTGGCTGGGTTGAAGCCGCTGGCGATTCTCCAGCGCGGCCAACACCTTGCCAAAGCCCTGCGCCAACATCTGCCGGAAAAATACGAGGACGCGATTGAAGTGTTGCTGAATTCTTTGACGCCTGCGAACGAACGCACGGATGAACTCGGCCTCGCCGTTTTCTTTTACCTGCCGCACGTTTCATTCGTGGCGACTTACGGCCTGGAAGCGGCGCACAACGGCGGGCGCGATCCGTTTGAAATTTCCATGCGCGCGCAATACGAACTCACGCGGCGCTTCAGCGCGGAGTTTTCCATGCGCCCGTTTCTCATCCGCTGGCCGGAACGCACGCTCGCCCGGCTCATGGAGTGGACGCGCGATCCCGACCCGCACGTCCGGCGATTGTGTTCCGAAGGCGCGCGGCCGCGTCTGCCGTGGGCGATGCGGATTCCGGGCTTCATTGCCGACCCGCGTCCGGTGCTGCCGATTCTGGAGGCGCTGAAGGACGACGAAGATTTGTATGTCTATCGCAGCGTGGCGAACCACATCGGCGACATCGCGAAGGATCATCCGCAGCTCGCGTTCGAGATTTGCGAACGCTGGCTGAAAGGAGCATCGAAAGAACGCAAATGGCTCATCCGCCATGCGCTACGACATCCGGCCAAAAAGGGTGTTAAAGCCGCGCTGGAGTTGCGGCGCCGCGCGGCTTAAACTGCGCGCTGCAAATGGAAAAACATCTCGCTCTTGAACTCCTCGGCTATGGCGCATCCGCATTGATTGCGGTGTCGCTGATGATGAGTTCCATTAAGCGACTGCGCATCATCAATCTCATCGGCGCGTCGGGTTTTGCGATTTACGGCCTGTGCATCCACGCCCATCCCGTGGCGGTGTTGAACAGCCTCATCGTCTGCGTGAACCTCTACCATCTGCGTCGGCTACTCCGCGCCAAGCACGTTTATCAATTGCTGGAAGTCCGGCCGGACTCGGATTTTCTCGCGCACTTCCTGAAGTTTTATTCTGCTGAAATCCAGCGCGCGTTGCCGGGGTTTGCTTTCTCGCCGCGCGCCGGGCAGATGGCCGTTTTTATTTTGCGCGACTGCACGCCGGTGGGTGTTTTCATCGCCGAGCAGGAAACGCAGGAGAAATACCGCGCGCTGTTGGACTTCGTCATTCCACGCTACCGCAATCTGCACATCGGAAAATTTTTATTCGTGGAGCAGGTGGAGGTTTTCCGCCAGCGCGGCATCAAGGAAATCGTCATCAAGCCGCGCACAAAAGAATTTGGGGCGTATCTCTGGGAAATCGGTTTTGAGCCGCTCTGCTCCAAAGGCGAAACTTTCCGCATCTGGGTGGCCAAGTGACCATGGCAACGCACTCGCTTCCGCCGCTGCATCGGTTAGACTCGTGTCCGTTTCGATGAAGAAAATTTCCAACATCGCCGCTTACAAGTTTGCCGCACTGCCGGATATTCGCGCGTTGCGGATGCGCCTGCTCGCGCAATGTGTCGCGTGGGAATTGAAAGGCACGATTCTCTTGAGCACCGAGGGCATCAACCTGTTCGTCGCGGGCGGGCACGACGAAATTAATCTGCTGCTCGCGGAGTTGCGCGCGATTCCCGGCCTCGAAGATTTGCAACCGAAGTTCAGCGAGACGGATCACCAGCCGTTCACGCGGATGCTCGTGCGCATCAAAAAAGAAATCATCGCCTTCGGCGTCGAAGGCATTGACCCCGCCAAGCGCACCTCGCCGAAGCTGTCCGCCAAAGAACTCAAACAATGGCTCGATGAGGGGCGACCCGTGACGCTGCTCGATACGCGCAATGATTACGAGGTGAAGCTCGGCACGTTCAA
>JBEEMY010000075.1:0-7927 GCA_041192415.1 Verrucomicrobiota bacterium
CCATCGCGGCGCGGGCGGCGGCTTGTGCGGGATTGTCTGTGCTGGCGGCGGAAACCGGTTTGGTCGCTGCGGGCGCGGGAGTTTTTGGCTGCGCCATGTTGGCCTTGGCCTGTTTTTTGGCGGCCTCAACCTCGGCGGCCTTTTGTTCGACGGCTTGCTTATCGGCAATTTTTTTAGCCCTCAAATCAGCAGCCGCTTTGTCAGCATCGGCCTTGGCTTTGGCTTTGGCGACGGCGAGTTCAGCTTCTTTTTGCTCGGCAGCTTGTTTGGCGGCGGCTTTTTCGGCTTTGGCTTTGGCCTTGGCATCGGCAGAAAGCGCCCCGACCGGTTTAAGCGCTGGCTCGCTCATCGGCTTGGCCACGACGGGCGCGGGTTTGGCGACTACGGGTGCAGCCGCTTTGGTCACGGGCGCGGCGGCGACGGCTTTTTCTGTTTTAGCCGGGGTGCTGGCGGTGTTCGTGGCGGGAGTGGCGGCGCTGATTTCAAATAACTTTGAAACAATGGCGGCGCGGGCGGCGGCTTGCGCGGGCGTGTCCGCCGCGCGGATGGAGAGGGTGGAACCCAGCGCGAGTGCACAAACGGCAACGGAGATTTTGGAAAATTGCATGACGCTTTCTTACGCCAATTCGCCGCTGGAAGCAACTGCTTTTCGGGTCGGCACGAACTGTTTGCGCCACAAAAATGGCAGCGGACAGGCCAAGGCGGAAAGCAGAATGATGCGCCACACTTCGCTGCGCGAAACCTTCACCCGCGCCTGCAAATCCGCCCCGCCAGCCGCCCGCAAATTCGCAATCGTCCGCTGGCCAATGAGGATGGGCCACGCGCACGCGAGCCGCACGCGGAACTGAAAATAAGGGAGCGAGTTCGTGTAGCGCCAGCCCGCCGCGAGGTGCGACTCCGCCTTGTCCAAGTATTCGCGGTAGAGCGGGAGAAATTTTTCCGCTGCTGCCGGTGAAAGCAGGATTTCCGGGAACAACTTGGCTTCGTCTAATCTTTGGGTTGGTAGATAGCACCGGCCATTTTTCAAATCGGCGGGCAGGTCGCGCAGGATGTTCACGAGTTGCAGACCTTTGCCAAACCGGATGCCGTCGGTGATGAATTGCTTTTCATCCAGCGTCGCGTTTGGAAACAGGTGCGCGCGGCAAATCTTCGTCCAGAACTCGCCGACGCAACCGGCCACGCGGTAGGTGTAGTCGTCCAAATCAGCGGCGGTTTCCAGCGCGGTAATTTTTTTACCGGTGGCGTGAGACTCCGTCGCGCACGCATTTCCAAATCGTCGCAAGTCTAATTCCTGCCCGCCCGTGATGGTGGCAAGGACATCGCGCACACATTTCAAATCCGCCGCCGAAAGCGTGGCGAGCAGCGCGAGGGCGTCCTCATTTTTTTCCTGCAACGCACGCTCGGGGGGCGAGCCTTGCTGCAAGGCGAGTTCGCGAAATTTCAACGGCGCGGAATTCTGGCCGAGGATGCGGGCGCGCAGTTGTTGCAACGCTTCGAGCCGTTGCGCCACTGGCAGCAGTTCGGTGTCGGCGATGGTGTCCGTGGCGCGGGCGAGCAGATACGCAAGGCCGATTTGCGGGCGCACGGCGGCGGGCAAAATCCGCAGCGTGAGATAAAACGAGCGCGAGACTTGTTTCAGCAAGGTCGTCAGCAGCGCGCGGGCGTTTTCGTTTTGGGCGGACACAGCAAGACTATTGTCAAAAGCGGGTGTGAAATCCAGTTCCGTCCGAAGTCGCGGTCAGTAAACCAGCAGCTCCACCTCGCGCCGGCCCTTGTCGGTCAACTGCCAGCGGCTGCCGCGTTGGACGACGAGCTTACGGCAGCGGTTGGCGTTCGCTTCACCAGCGTTGACGGAAAGTAACTGGATGCGCGCCGCGCCTTTGATTTCCGAAGCCGCGCGCGGCAGCAGCGCGAACGCTACGCCGTTGTAGTTGAGCGCGATTTCATAACCAGCCACGCCCTCTTTTTCCGCGACCGGATTTTTCAGCACGAGCGCGGCGTAACGTTTCAGATACGGAAAATCTTTTGCCCGCACCAGCACGCGGCAAAGCTCGGTCTGCCCGCGCACAAATTCGAGCAGGTTGAATTTTTTTACCGGGTTGTGCTCGGCCAGCAGGATTTGTCGCGCATCGAGGCCGTCAAAATTCTGCCCGTTCCACGCGCCGTGGTCGTTACGCTCGCCCGGCGAATTTTTTTTGAACCACGCGGCGAAGTTTTCGTTCACCAGCAGGTTCAACTCGAAGTGGACGTGCGCGCGGTCTTTCGCGATGGTCTCGGCGGTCGAAGTGCGGCCCATCGTGCCAATGATTTGTCCGGCCTTCACGGCCTCGCCGGATTTCATGCCGGACGCAAGCTCGCTCAAGTGCGCGGAGAGCGAATAAATTTCCAGCCCGTCAACGACGTGGCGGAGGATGATGTATTTTCCGTAGTTCGAGAGTCCGGCCTTCGCGCTGCAATACATCACCGTGCCGTCGGCAGTCGCCAGCACGGGATCGATCGGCTCGCCGCGCTTATCGGTGTGCTGGTGGACGATGTCCAAGCCCTCGTGCATCCGCGTGCCGTCGTTGCGCACGCAGCCGAAGCTCCCGCTCGTCCACGGTTTGTCCGGCGCGGTCGGCGCAAAAAATTTCAGCTCGTTGCCCACGTCATAAAGCGCATGGTTGGCCGTGGGAAAGGCGAAGGGCGTTTGCGCAAACAGTTGGTTGCCGCAAAACAAAAGCGCCGGGAGCAGCAGTCGGCGGGAGAAATTGAAAATCATTTTTTCTGCGGCGTGTGCAGGATTTTCGCGAGATTGTTCAGGCCGTCCACCATTTGCTGCGCTTCCTCGCGCGAGGCATCGGGCGTGAACGTCACGGTCGCATCGGCGATGCGGTGATTGATAGCCGGCGCGGCGAGAAAACGTCCGTCCGCCTTGGTGTCGCCCCATTGGCCGAAGATGACCAGATGTTTGCCGGGGTTCCGCGCCGTGGCCTGCTCGAGCATCCAGCCGGCGGTCTCATCAAATTTCAGCCGCACCGCAAAACCACCCGGAGTTTCCACCAGTGCCGCCGCGAGCAGGCTGGCCTCCGTCAGCATCGGTTCCGTTTCCACCGTCACCACCACTGGCGACGAGCGCAGCAGCGTGATCGTGATGGTTTTTTCCGGCAGGCTTACGGGTGATTCGATGTGCAGCCGGATGGCCCCGGTTTTTTCCGGCGCCTTCTTTTTGTGAAACGTCGAGCAGCCGCACCAAGGCAGGGCCAGCAGCAGCACCAAATAAAGATTGAATCGTCGCGCGTAAAAATTCATAGTTCAGCCACACGAAATCGCAACCCGCGAAAAAAGTAAAGAAACATATGGGACAACAACACAACCGAACCGAACACAAGAAGCGCCGCAAGGCCTACATCAAGCGCCAGAAAGCCGTCGTCAAGACGAAGAAGGCCGCCAAGAAAAAGAAGTAGCCGCAGCGAAACAATTCACGAAAGGCCGTCCGCAAGGACGGCCTTTTTTGTTGGGTATAGGGACAGGCGCGCTGCGCCGTCCCTGCCTGGAGCGAAGCGGAGGGCGGAACGAATGTGGCAAATCACACGCTTGGATTGTTCGTTTCCGTCGCCTGACGCTGCGCTCGGCGACGAGGACGGCGCAGCGCGTCTGTCCCTACCAATTTTATTTTACCGTCGGCACCGACTTATCCGCCACCAGCGCCGCGAGCAGTTCGTTGTTTTTCGGGATGATGGTGATGCGTGCGCCGCTCGCTAGAAGATTTTGAACTTCGAGGACGTTGAAGAGCGCGGCGGAAACTTGCTTGTCCTTGGAAATTTCCTGCAACGCCTCGCCCACGATGCGCGGACGCATGGCCGCCGCCTGCGCGAACGCCACCGCCGCCTGCCGTTCCGCCGTGCTGGTGATGATGTTCACCTGATTCGCGCCCGCCTGCTTGATTGCCGCCGTGACTTGTCGCAAACGGTTTACCACTTTTTCTTCGATCTGCTTGATCATGTTTTCGTCGCGGAAATGCACCTTGCGGATATACACCGAGCCGAGCGCGTAACCCCATTCGCTCGACTTGGGCGAAACTTCCGTGCGCACCGTTGTGCTCATCGAGTGGCGATTTTCTAGCATCTCATCCAACGGCAAATTGCTCAAGCAACGCACGGTGGAGTTGCTCACGTTCGCCGCGAGCGAGCCGCGCGGGTCAGCGTTCTTGAACAGATAGGCGACGGGATTGCTCAACGACATTTCATACCAGATGCCGATGCCCATCGGCGCGCCCTCCTCGGAATTCACCGGCTGGCTGCGGAGGTATTCTTGATCCAGCCGCATATCCAAGTCGTAACACTTGCCAAGCCAGTTCACGATGAACGCGCGCCAGCCCATCTTCACCGGCAGGAAATGCAGCCCCGGTTCGTTCAACGTGCCAAGCACTTTTCCGAACAGCATATAAACTTTGCAGCGACCCTCGTTCACAATCGTGAACAGCCCGCACAGCCGGCACACCGCGAGAAACAGCGGCACGATGATGGTCCACGCGATGAACGAAATGACGAGCGCGATGGCGAAAGTTTTGAAGTCGAAGAGATTCATATTATTTGCTCTCCAGAATTACTTGGTTGGCTTTGGTGTAAAGCGAGAGCCGCACGTTGCGGAGATAAGAATCCAGCGCGCCATCGCCAGAAACTTTCAGCGATGCAAGCTGCGCGTTCAACTGCCGCAGCGGTTCCACTTCCGCCTGCGCCCGGAGCGTTTCGATTTCCACCGCGCGTTTGGACTGCTCGATTTTCTGATCAGCCGTCGCCTGCGCGAGACTGATGTCCGAAGAAACTTGGTTGTGCGCCGTGTTGATGGCCGCCAGCGCGGACTCCACTTCCGGTGGCGGATCAATGCTCGTGATGAGCGACGCGTCCAATTCAATGCCGTAACGCGCCGTGGACGAACGGCATTCCTGATCCATGTGCTCATTCAAGTCGCGCAGATTTTTTCGCAGGTCGTTGATGGAAATTCCGATG
Source organism: Verrucomicrobiota bacterium (assembly GCA_041192415.1). GTDB lineage: Bacteria > Verrucomicrobiota > Verrucomicrobiia > Limisphaerales > UBA11358 > UBA11358. Next base: position 4,989 of record JBEEMY010000075.1, read on the forward strand.
ACGATGCTCGCCTCCGGGTCGGTCACCGCCCGTTTCGGTGCTTCAAAATTCGCGATGCGCTCGCGCAACACCGAAACGAAATAGCCCATGACGTGGCTGATGGGACGCTTCACACCGAAGAGATACGCGTAAAGATTCCGCTCCGAGATGCGGTAACGGATTTGCCCCGTGAGGCCGGTGTTGAGCTGATCTTTCGTCACCGCCTCAAGAATTTGCCCGCCTTGATTTGCCGAGCCATTGTCCGGGTCGAACGCCATGCTCAACGTCTGCGTGGCCACAGTGACTTTATAAACTTTTTCCCACGGCCACTTGAAATACGGCCCGCCCGGCGGAATCACCCGCACTTGCGGATAGATGTAGCGCAATTTTTCCTCCTCCGTGAGCGACTCCGCGATGGGGTCGCTCGCCGTCGTCGCGTCGGCAATCCGCTGTGCGCGGCCAAAGCTGGTTTTAACTGCGCGTTCGTTTTGGTTCACGGTGTAAAGTCCGCCGAGGAGATAACGCGAAAGAAACCAGCCGATGAATCCAATGACACTGCCGAAGAATATGGCGCTCATGCCGCCACGTTAAACGCGTGCCCCACCAAGTCGAGAAATTTTTAGGTGGCAAAGGTTGCGCTGCGACCTTTGCCGTCGCCGAGCGCAGCGTCAGGCGACGGAATCTTTCGCGCGCCAAAAAATCCACGCCTCAAAGTGACCGCTGCGCGGTCAGTTCAAGTCGCAGCGCGACTTGAGCCACCAACCGCCCAGCTGCGCACCAGTTCAGGAAACCGGCAGTCCGCGCAGATGGCATTCGAGTGTTCGCAAAAATCGCGGACGACTTGCAGTAAGCCTTGCTGTTGCGCCGCACCGCGCAACATTTGGGAGGAACGGCGTGTCGCTGTTCCCAACAACCTTTGCCGCGCGAGTTTCAAAGTGGAATTATCTTCCGCCGCCGGCCACGCGAAAAATCTTCGCTCCACCTCGCGCTGAATTCTTTCGTTGCCGCCTTCTTTCGAGCGAATCCACAGCCACGGCAGCACCACGTTCACCGCCAGATCTGTGACGCGCGCCGCGCCCAGCAACGGCTGCGGCTTCGTCATGCGCGCGGATTTGAACGTCCAATGCCACGACCAAAATTCATCGCGCTCGACTTGGAAAATTTCGTGGAGTGATGCGACCAGTTGGGTAGGGCTGACCTGCGGGTCAGCCTCCGTGCTTGCCCGGCGGCGCGGCAGCACCGCCCTACCAGTCAAAAAATCCGCTGCGCACCATTCTTCAATTTTGGAAACAAAATTTCCCGTCGCCAGCCAATGCGCCGCCAGCGCCAAGCGCCGCTGTGGATGATTGGCCGGGCGCAAGCCGTGGAATTTCCAGACCGTGCGCGGCAAAGTGCAGTCGGCAAATTCATCGCGGTCGCGCCACCAGCCATCCCACGCGCGACGCAGGAATGTATCGGAACTTTTTTGCGACCGCGTCAATTCCTCCGGCAACAGCCCGCTGACACCGAGCAAGCGCGACTGAATCTCAAAGGCGGAAGCTGCGCCGCGCGTCCAACGCGGTTTGGTTTCCGCCAGATTCAACATCGGCCAAACGTTGTGTTTGTAGCCGAGCGCGCGGAAAAGATTTTCCCAGAGCGCCTGCTCCCAGCCGGATTGCTTGGCGCGGGCGAGCATCGCGGCGGCTTTGTTTTGAAAGCGGACTTTCGCGGCGGCGTGCAAGAGTTCTGCGAGTTGCGTTTCGGAAAGTTCAGCCAACGGCGCGGAACATTTGCCGCGCAAATTATCTGGCAGGCCGGATTCGTTTTCCAGCGCCAGCGCAAGTTCGGCGAGCGGGGTATCGAGGAAATTTTTTAGAGCCAAAGTTACCAGCGGGGTTGTTCTGGCCGTGCCGGAGGCCGGCGTTCCATCCCAGATGACGTGCAGGATGACGGTTTTGAAATTGGGGTTCACGTCGTGGCCGTGCGCGTGCCAGCCGCCGGGCTGCAAATCAATTTCTACATCGCCGACCACTGGTTTTTCATTTTCAAACTGTAGAACCGCGCCGCGAAAATCCGGCCCGCCCTCGACACTGATAAATCCTGGATGCAACACGCGCAACGCCCGGCCATCCGCCGTCTGCAACGCGCCGCGCTGAAGCCGCTGATGCTGCCAGATGGCTTGCAATAATTTTTCCGGCGGCGCGGCGTTTTCATCGCGCAACGCCAGCGCCAGACCACGCTCACGCCAAGCGGCATAAAAATTTTCTGCGCGGGAATTCACGCCCCAGTTTTTTGCACGGCAGGCGGCGAAGTCAAGCGGGCAAAATTATTTTCACCGCAACCAAATCCATTTTCGCCTGTTCAATCGTGGCGCACCGAAGTTTTTGTTCGCCGCCATGGAGATTCTCCGGCTACACTGGCGCGCGATTCTTTACGGGTTACGCACCGATGATTGAAGTTTCCAATTTGACCAAACGCTACGCTGGCCGCACGGCGGTGGACGATATTTCGTTCACCGTGGCGCGTGGCGAAATCGTTGGCCTGCTCGGCCCGAACGGCGCGGGCAAAAGCACGACGATGCGCATCCTCTCCGGCTTCATGCCCGCGACGAGCGGCACGGTGCGCGTGGGCGGCTTTGATGTGTTTCACGATTCGGACGAGGCGCGCCGACGCATCGGCTATATGCCGGAAAATAATCCGCTCTATCCCGAAATGCGCGTGCGCGAGTATTTGAAATTTCGTGCGCGGCTGAAAGGCCTCGGCTGGAGCAAATCCCGCGAGCGCGTGAACAAAGTCATGGAGCAGTGCGGCCTCAAAGACGTGGGGCGCCGCGTCATCGGGCAACTTTCCAAAGGCTACAAACAACGCGTCGGACTGGCGGACGCGTTGGTGCATGAGCCGAGTTAATTATTCTCGACGAACCGACCATTGGCCTTGATCCACACCAAATTCGTTCTGTGCGTGCGCTCATCAAAAGTCTC
>JBEEMY010000076.1:0-7883 GCA_041192415.1 Verrucomicrobiota bacterium
GAGGAAATTCTCATCGTGCCCGTTGACCTCGACCACGTGGACACCACGCGCACGCACTGGCCGTTCCTGCGCGACCGCCGGATTGATGCGTATGGAAATCTGACGAAGCGGTTTGTGGACTAGGAAAAACCTCACCCAATGGTTGCCGCACAACTTCTAGCCCATTTTGTTTGTGCGGCCTGCCTCTCATGGCTAGCAAACTGGGCGGGCTTGGTTCCGTGGCGCAAATCAGCCGCCGCTCATTGGACTGAACGCGCGCGGTTGTTGTGGCCCGTCCGGTTCACCGCTGGCATCAACATTTTTTTGATTCCACTCATGTTGAGCCTAGTTCAGGATTTATTGTTTCCGGACTCCCCGCACTCGTGGACAAATATGCTGGCCGCTTTTTGGGGAGCTGTGCTGGGATGCTTTCCCTGCGACCGCGAAGTTTTTCCGCAGCTGGGTTTCCGCAACTGGCTGCATCAGGCTGTGGCCGGGTGGGGAATTCGCTTTGGGATCTGGGGGCTGCTCATCATAGGATGTATTCTCATGCCAGAAAATTTTGGGTGGCTGATGCTGGCGGTCGCCACCGGGTATCTTCTGATCCACTTCGCCATCCAGTGGGGATTGCTTTTGAAATATCTGCGGCTGGTAAAATTTCTATCCCCGGCGGAAAACCGGCTTCGGCAAATCGTAAGTTCGACCTCCGCCCACATGGATGTATCCGTGCGCGCCAGTTGGCAGCTTGAAGGCGTGATGGCGCTGGCGTTTGCGTTTCCCACCACGAACGAAGTGGTGTTCAGTCGCCGGCTGCTGGAAATTTGCACCGACGAGGAAATCGCCGCCATCTGCGCCCACGAACTCGCGCATTTGCAGGAAGGCAAAACAATTCTAGCCGGACGGCTGCTCGGTTCGCTCGCAATTTTCCCGCTGATTTTCATCAACCCCTCCATCCACCAGTTTGGAATTTTTGGATTGCTGCTGCCTTATCTGGGATTGATTGCCATAATAAAATTTACTCGGTGGCTTTCGCTGCGGATGGAAAAGCGCGCTGATGCGCTGGCGTTGAACGAGCAATCGCGGGAAGGCGTCTATGCCCGCGCCTTGGAAAAACTCTACCGCGAAAACATCCTCCCGGCCGTCAACGTCAATGACAGGCAAACGCATCCGCATCTCTACGACCGCATGACGGCGGCCGGTATCACCCCGGATTACTTGCGCCCAGCTAAACCAAACCGGCTGACGGTGCTTGGTTGGGCATACGTTGTCTCCCTGGGCTTTTTATTCGGGCTTTTGGTTGCGCGAGGTTAGGTAAGTTGGAAATTATCTCAACCAAAGCCACGACGCGCAAAGTTTCTTGAAGGCTGTTTTTGAACATCCACGAGCCGCCTCTGTCAATCAGCTGTATGAAATTGAATCGCGCGTTTGTCGGGCTTTCATCAGCGGCGGTGCTTTTGACGGCGGCCATCGCCGCTGTGCATTTCGTGGCGCACGCCAAGGATGCGGCTCCTGCCGTGCGCGTGGACAGCACGCCGGTGAACCGCGCTCCCGGCAGTGGCAACAGCTACGCAATCGTCGTCAAGAAAGTCGCGCCGAGCGTGGTGAACATTTATTCCTCGCGCCTGATCAAGCAACAGCCTCGCCGTAACCCGATGATGGACGACCCGTTCTTCCGCCAGTTTTTTGGCGGCCAATTTCAATATGATGGCCGGGAGCAAACGCGGCGCGAGAACTGGCTTGGCTCCGGCATCATTGTCACTGCTGACGGTTACATTCTTACAGCCAATCACGTTGTGGAAGGTGCGGATGAAATCAAGGTGGGCATTTCCAGTAACAAGACGGAGTATGCCGCGGTCATCGTCGGCACGGATCCGGTGACGGACATTGCGGTTCTGAAAATTACCGCGCGTGATTTGCCCGCCATCACGCTCGGCGACAGCAGTCAGGCCGAAGTTGGTGATGTCGTGCTGGCCATCGGCAATCCTTTCGGCCTCGGTCAGACGGTGACGCGCGGCATCATCAGCGCTTTGGGGCGCAGCTTGCCAATGCCGGATGCGCCCAACGCCCAACGCCGCGCTCATGTTCAAGATTTCATCCAGACGGATGCCGCCATCAATCAGGGAAATTCTGGCGGCGCACTCGTGGATGCGGAAGGCCGCTTGATCGGCATCAACGACGCCATCGTCAGCCCGAGCGGCACGAGCGCCGGAATCGGTTTCGCCGTGCCGATCAATCTGGCGCGAAATGTCATGGAAGGAATTATCAATGGCGGACGCGTCACGCGCGGCTACCTCGGCATTGACCCGCAGGATGTGGATGCCAACCTCGCCAAAAGTTTTGGCGCGCCGAACGCCAGCGGCGCACTCGTCGCGGATGTCGGTCCGGATTCGCCCGCCACCAAAGCGGGGCTGATGCCGGGCGACATTATCATCGCCATCAATGACAAGGAAATTTCCAGCGCCGACAATTTGCGACTGACCGTTTCACAGCTTCATCCTGGCGAACCGGCGAATGTAAAAATTATCCGCAACGGCGCGCAGAAAACCATTGCCGTTGCGATTGTGGAACGTCCGGATGCCGCGTTGGTCGTGGCCAGACCAAAACATCCGGTCGCGGAAAACCTCCGAGCCGATGCGTTGGACGGCGTGCAGGTGCAAGACTTGGATGCAGAATTCCGCCGGCAGTTGCAAGCGCCGCTGAACATCGTCGGCGCGGTCGTGACGGATGTGGCGAACGGTTCCAATTCCTCCTCTGCCGGTCTGCGGCCGGGCGACGTCATCGTGGCGATCAACCAACAGCCCGTTGCTGATGCTGACGATGCCGTGAGCCTGTGCAAATCCGCCCGCAGCGAGCAAATCCTCGTGAAAATCTGGCGGCGCACGGGCGAGAACGCCGGCACGCGCTTCATCAGCGTGGATAACACCAAGCGCGGGAAATAAAAACCGGGAGCGCCGGCATCCTGCCGGCGAGTTCGCGTTGGATTGCCCGCCGACTAGAAGCCAGCGCTCCCGGCGACAGTTGAACTCACCGCTTTCAACCTGTAATCTTCCGCCCAACGATGGCTGCCAAATACAAAGACTATTACTCAACGCTCGGCGTCCCGCGCACCGCGACCGAGGCTGACCTGAAAAAATCCTTTCGCAAACTCGCGCGCGAACATCATCCCGATGTCGCCAAGGATAAAAAGAAATCCGAGGAGAAGTTCAAAGAGATCAACGAGGCATACGAAGTTCTCTCTGATTCATCCAAGCGAAAAAAATACGACGAGCTGGGCGCAAACTGGAAGTCCGGCGCAGAATTTCAGCCGGGTGGCGGCGGCGGGTTCAGCGGCGGGCAGGCGTTTCGCGGTGGACGCGGGATGAGCGAGGAAGATATCCATTCGCAATTCGGCGGCACGGGTTTTAGTGATTTCTTTGAGCAACTGTTTGGGGCGCGGCGCGACGCTGGCGGCGGTTTCGGCCAGCGCGGAAATGTAGGCGCGCAAGCACCGCAGAGCCGCGATGTCGAGGGCGACATTTTAGTTTCGCTGGAAGAAGCGCGGCGCGGCTCCATCCGCACCGTGACCGTGCGGCGCGAGAACACCACGGACTCGCATCAGGTGAAAATTCCCGCTGGCATCACCGAAGGCCAGAAGCTCCGCATCAGCGGGCGCGGTGAAAACGGCGGTGATTTGTATCTAATCGTGCGCCTCGCCCGGCATCCAGATTTTGAGGTGGATGGCCACAATCTTATCCACGAACTCGAACTCGCGCCGTGGGAAGCGGCGCTTGGCGCGGAGATTTCCGTGCCCACGTTGGACGGTCGCGTCAGCATCAAAATCCCCGCCGGAACCGCCAGTGGCCAGAAACTTCGCGTGCGTGGTCGTGGCCTCGGCAAGGAAGGGGATTTGATTGTGACCACCAAAATTGTCGTGCCGGAAAAGGCTTCCGCCGCCGAAAAGAAATTGTGGGAGCAGCTCGCGCATGAATCTAAATTCAACCCGCGCGACTGATTTGGTGGGGCGAGACTCCGTCGCGCCCTGACTGAATTTAGTTTCACCCGCCGAACGCGGAATATTTTTTCAACCCGCGCGCCCACATGAAGCGGGCGAAGCCATACGCCGTCAGCACCCAGAAGCATTGAATCATCAGCCCGCTCCACAGTTCCGGCCCCGTGACCTTGCCCATGTAGATGGCGATGGGGAAATACAATTCATACGGAAACGGCGTGAAAAATAAAATCTGTTTCAACAGCGGTGGCAGCATATCCAGCGGGAAAAGATGCCCGCTGGCGACGAATTCAAACGCGAAGACGATGAAGATGAAGGTGGAAATTTCCAAAAACCAAAACGCCAGCATGGCCATGGCGTAGGAAATAAAAAATTGCAGCAGCGCAGTCAGGAACAGCGAAATTGGAAACAGCACCAGCGCGGTCTGGTTGACGGGGGCAACGAAGTAGCCGCGAAAGCAGAAGATGAAAATTGCCAGCGGGATGGTGGCCATCAAGATATACGCCAGGCGTCCGGAAAAAAACAGGCAGAGGCGATAGGTGAGGTAATCCACCGGCTTGAGCAGGAACTGGCTGATGTTGCCTTCGCGGATGTCGGCGGCAATCTGCCAGTCGTCATCATTCACCGAGGAGAACACATCCACCACCGCCACGAGCAGGTAGTAAAAAATTATTTCCGCCAAGGAGAAACCGTTGTGCGTCCCGGCAGCGTGATTGCCAGCGTAAATCGTCTGCCACAGCGAGACCATGGCGAAGAGCGGAATGAAACTGAACAGCGTCCGCGCGAGAAAGTTCGAGCGGTATTGCAGATTATTCTGAAACCCAATGCCAATGACGTGCAGGTATTTTTTCATCGCTGTCCATCCGTGGAACGCCGACTACGGCCACCCGGCTTACGAATTCGCCGCTGCTAAAAACCGTTCCGCGTCAATCGCCGCCGCACAACCCGCGCCCGCCGCTGTGATGGCCTGACGATAAACGTGGTCGGCGCAATCGCCCGCAACAAAAACGCCGGGAATGTTCGTCGCCGTGCTGCCGTCTTGCGGGACGATGAAGCCATTCTCATCCGTGGTGATGGCACTCTTGAAAATGTCTGTGTTCGGCACATGGCCGATGGCGATGAAGACGCCCGCGCAGGGCAGTTCCGATTCCGCGCCGGTCTTGAGGTTTTTCAATTTTACGGCGGTGACTTTGTCCTGCTTCACGTCGAGCACTTCGGTGACGGCAGAATCCCAAATCGGTTTAATCTTTGGATTCGCCAACGTGCGCTCGGCCATGATTTTGGAGGCGCGCAAGGAATCGCGGCGATGGACAAGGTAAACGACGGACGCGAAACGCGTCAGATACGAAGCCTCTTCACACGCGGAATCGCCGCCGCCTACGACGACGAGCGGCTGGTTGCGGAACATTGGCAGCGCGCCGTCGCACGTCGCGCAGTAAGTCGTGCCTTTGTTTTCCAATTCGTGTTCGCCCGGCACGCCCAGATGTTTGTGGCTCGCGCCGGTGGCGATGATAACGGTATCCGCCAAAACTTGTTCGCCGTCCACGGTGAGCGCAAACGGGCGCTTGGAAAAATCCACAGCTTCAACGACAACGCCGAAACTAGTTTTCGCACCGAAACGTTCAGCTTGTTTCTGCATCCGCGTCATCAGTTCAAAACCATCCACGCCCTCGGGAAAGCCGGGGAAATTTTCCACGATGCTGGTGGTAGTAAGCAAGCCGCCGGGTTGTTTGCCCGTCAGCACGAGCGGCGCAAGCTGTGCGCGTGCCGTGTAAAGCGCCGCTGTCCAGCCGGCGGGGCCTGATCCGATGATGACAACTTTTTCCATAGGCGCGAAAATTAGACTGTGCCCCGCGCCGTGGCAAGTTTGCGCCGCGTTAAATTTTTTTTATGCAACGGAACGTGTGCGGGCGACCAGCATTTCAATCATTTCTTCCAATACCCGTTTGCGCGAAACCACGTCGCGGCATCGGCGAAGGCTTGCGGCGGCGGGGTCTGCGGCAGGCCAAGTTCGCGGATGGCTTTGGCGGGATTGAACCAAAGTTTGTAACGGGATAATTGCACGCCGGCCACCGGCACGCGCGGCTCACGTCCGGTAACGGCGGAAAAAATTTCATTCGCCTCAGCCAAGCGGAGAGCGAGCCAGCGGGGAATTTTTTTTGTCGGCGCAGGCACGCGGGTGAGGACGGATAATTCAGCAAAGGTTTGCGACAGAGTCCAGTTGCCTTCGCTATTTCCCAAAATGTAGCGCTGACCGAGCGCGCCTTTTTCCGCTGCGAGAATGTGGCCGATGGCGACATCTCGGACGTGAACCCAATTCATCCCCGTGTCGAGATACGCGGGCAGGCGGCGGTTCAGGAAATCCAAAATCAATCGTCCAGTCGGCGTGGGTTTGTGGTCGCCGGGACCGACGGGGGTGGTGGGATTCACAATGACAACTGGCAGCCCACGCTTGCGGAATAATTCCATCGCCACGGCCTCTGCCTGAAACTTGGATTGAACGTAGTGGCCAAGTTCTTCGCCCGGCGGATGGGTGTCAATTTCGGTGGCGGGAATAATTTTTTTGGCATCTGGATTTGGCAGGCCGATACACAGCGCAGTGCTGGTAAAAATAATCCGGGCGCAACTAGCGTTGCCTGCGGCAGCGAGGACATTGCGCGTGCCTTCGATATTGACGTGGCGCATCGCCGCCGGATGACGCGTCCACAGGCGGCAGTCGGCGGCGGTATGAAAACACCATTCGGAACCGCGCAACTCACGTTCCAGCAGCGCGCGGTCAAGGATGTCGCCGGTGACACGCTCGCACTTGAGGCCGAGGAGCGCGCGGTCATCCGCACCAGCGCGAACCAGCGCTTTGACGCGATGCCCGCGCGCCAGAAGTTCCTGAACAAGATCCGCGCCGACAAAGCCGGTCGCGCCAGTAACAAAGCATTTCATGGTGGACTCCTGAAGGAACATTGCGGTAACCCGGCGGCACGCGCTACAAAAAAATTCGTGTGTTTGGCGGCGTTCGCGACTATTAAATGGGCGACGTGAAACTCAAATCTAAAAAAACTTTGTGGCGGATTTCGGTGGCGACTTCCAGCGAGGCCGAGGATGCGGTGACGGAATTGCTTGGCGCGCGGCTCGGTCAGGCGGCGGTCAGCTACTTCAATCTCGAAACCGGCGTAAGTCTGGTCAGCGCCTTCAGCGAGAAAAAATTTCCAGCGGGCGCGCGGAAGGAAATTGCTTCGGGTCTACAGCAAATCAAACGCTGCGGGCTGAAGGTTGGCGGCGGCCAGATTGAAGTCGCCCGCGTGAAGCGTGAGGACTGGGCGGAATCGTGGAAGAAACATTTTAAGGCCATCGAAATCGGGCGCGCCCTGTTGGTGAAACCGAGTTGGATTAAAAAACAGCCGCGCCTGGGGCAGTCGGTTGTCATCCTTGATCCCGGCTTGAGCTTCGGCACGGGTCAACACGCGACCACTTCGTTTTGTTTGGGGCAGATCACAGGGCAGGGCAGGGCGTCTGCGGCCAAATCGTTTTTAGACATCGGCACTGGGTCGGGAATTCTAGCGATTGCGGCGGTGAAGCTGGGTTTCCAGCCGGTTCACGCGTTTGATTTTGACCCGGAGTCCGTGCGCGTGGCCAAGGCCAACGCCCGCGTGAATAAAGTTTCCGCCAAGCTGAAAATTTTTCCGGGCGACGTGACAAAATTGCCGGTCAAGGCGGCAAAACAGTTCGACTTGGTTTGCGCTAACTTGATTTCCAACCTGTTGATCGCGGAAAAAAAGAAAATTGTGGCACGGGTGAAACCGGGCGGGACGCTGGTGCTGGCAGGGATTCTTGCGGCGGAGTTCACGCTGGTGCAACGGGCGTTTGAGGATTTAGGACTGAAACTGGTAGCGAGCAAGGTGGAAAAAGAGTGGCGCTCCGG
>JBEEMY010000077.1:0-7827 GCA_041192415.1 Verrucomicrobiota bacterium
AGGCGGCGTTCACGCACGCCAAGTTCATCACCAATCATCCCCTCTTGCAGTCCTCCATCTGGGAGACCACGCCGGTGGATTGTCCGCCAGGTTCGCCCAAGTTTCTGAACGCCGTGGTCGGTTTCATTCCGCAGAAAGGTGAGACGCCGGAGTCGCTGCTGCAAAAGTTGCAGGACTTGGAAAAAGTTTTTGGCCGGGCGCCCAAGAAAATCCTCAACGAGCCGCGCCCGCTGGATTTGGATTTGATCGCGTTCGGAAATGAAACACGGAACACGCCGGAATTGATTCTGCCGCATCCGCGCGCGCATCTGCGGCGGTTTGTGTTGCAGCCATTGAGCGAGATTGCGCCGGAATTAATTTTGCCGGGGCAGGGGAAGACGGTGGCGGAGTTGGTGGCGGAGGTGCCGCCGGACGAGACAATCAGGAAAATTTGAGCGTGTCGCCGAACAGCTTCTTGTGCTCGGCGATGGCGTAGCGGTCAGTCATGCCAGCCATGTAATCGCAGATGGCACGGTGCAGACCAATCTTGCGGATTTGCTTGCGCGCAGATTCGCCAATGGCTTTCGGATGCTGTTCGAAGTGGTGGAACAAATCTTTCAACAACTGCTTGGCGCGGATGTGCGGCTCGTTGACGACGGCGTTGAAGTATAAATTTTTGTAGAGGTATTTCCGCAGCTCGATGTTCAGCTTACGCCGCTCCGGGCTGTAGGCGATGAGTGGCTTGGCAAACTTGCGGACATCGTCGGCGGATTTCACCTTGGCTTTGGCAATCAAGCGTTCGCTCGTCGCCAAGACGTCGGCGATCTGCATATCAATGATGGTGCGGATGATGAAGTAGCGGCGGGATTCTTCGGGCGGATTGCCACATTCCTTTTTCACAATTTGCGTGGCGTGCGCCCAGACGCGGACGTGCTGGCACAATTCTTTTTCCGTCAGCAAACCAGAGTCGAGACCGTCGTCGAGGTCGTGGCTGTAATAGGTGATTTCATCCGCGAGGTTCGCGATCTGCGCTTCGAGCGACGGATTCTTGGCGATGAAACCTTTCTTCACGCCGGGGCGGTCGAAGGCGGTCTGGTGTTTGGCGAGGCCTTCGAGAACTTCCCACGAAAGATTCAGGCCAGAAAATTTCGGATACTTCTGCTCCAGTTCTTCGACGATACGAAGGCTGTGGTGGTTGTGTTCAAACCCGCCGTGGCCGCGCATGAGTTCGTTCAAAACCGTTTCGCCTTTGTGTCCGAACGGCGAATGGCCGAGGTCGTGCGCGAGCGCGATGGTCTCGACGAGGTCGGTGTTGAGGCGGAGCGCACTGGCGATGTTACGGGCGATGGCGGCAACTTCAATCGTGTGCGTGAGTCGCGTGCGGAGATGGTCGCCAGTGCCGTTGAGAAAAACTTGCGTCTTGTATTCGAGGCGACGGAAGGCGCGCGAGTGAATCACGCGGTCGCGGTCGCGCTGGTATTGCGTGCGCCAGAGCGGAGCATCTTCAGCAAACTTGCGCCCGCGCGAGTCGCCGCTGAATTGGGCGAACGGTGCGAGCGTGAGGCGTTCGTTGGCTTCAAGTTCTTGACGGTAGCGCGGCATAGCGAAAGCCTCTCATTAATTATTTTTTGGCAGCAATTCCTGAATGGCAATGCCGCGCAAATCAAACAGCCGACGGATGGTGTCCTCGATGAGATTGTTCGGGCAGCTTGCGCCGGCGGTGATGCCAACGGTGATGTTGCCGGATGGCAGCCAGTCGCGCGTTTCGACTTCCTCTTTCTTGTGTTGGTCGTAGTGGACGATGAGCTTGTCGGACTGCATTTTCGCCGCGTTTTTGATGAAGAACGTGGGCAGGACGTGTTCGCCCATCTCCGCGAGGTGCGAGGTGTTGGAAGAATTGTAACCGCCGACGACTATGAGCAAATTCATCGGCTCCTTGAGCATTTTTTGCAACGCATCTTGCCGGTCTTGCGTGGCGCCGCAGATGGTGTCGAAGAAGCGGAAATGCTTTTCAATCGCGCCCGCGCCGTGCTTCTTTTCCATCACGGCTTTGAAGCGGCGCTGAACTTCCTCGGTCTCGCCGCGCAGCATCGTGGTCTGATTCGCCACGCCGACGGCTTGCAAATGCAAATCAGGGTCAAAGCCATCGGAATGCGCGCCTTTGAATTTTTCGAGGAACTCATGCTTGTCGCCGCCGACCATAATGTAATTACAGACGTAGTCCGTCTCCGCCAAATTATAGACGACGAGATAATGGCCGCTGCCGTAGGCGCGCGCCTGCGAGGTGGTGGCTTTCGTTTCCTCGTGCTTGGCCTTGCCGTGGATGATGCTGGTGACGCTCTCCTTCGAGTATTGGCGCACGCGTTTCCAAACGCTCATCACGTCGCCACACGTGGTGTCCACGATGATGCAGCCCTTGGCCTCGATTTTTTTGCGCGTGCCGACCTCGGTTCCGAAAGCGGGAATGATGACGGCATCGCCGGAGTTCAACTGCGACAATTCTTCATCCGTCGGCTTGGGGGAAATAATCTGGATGCCGAGGTTGCTGATTTGATCGTTGACCTCAGGGTTGTGGATGATTTCGCCGAGCAGATAAATCGGCGTGTTCGGCGCGGTCTCGGTGAAATACTTTTTGGCCGCGTAGGCCAGATCAATCGCGCGTTCCACGCCGTAGCAGAAGCCGAATTCCTTCGCGAGCTTCACCGTGATGCCGTCGGCGGCCAGCACCCCGCCGTTGGCGCGGATGTTCTCGACAATTTCGCTGCGGTAATGCGTCAGCACTTGGGCGGACACTGCCTCCATGATGTCGGGGCGGCGGAGATTGATTTTTTTGTTCGGCGCGGAAAGTTCCGTAGACATGGCGGAACGATAAACTTTGGGCGCGGGAGCGTCGAGGCAGAACTAGCGGATTCGCTCAACTTGAATCCGCGTGGGGTCGCTGATGCCGAGCTGGAGCAGGGCGGCGTTCGTGTAGATTTCAAAATTGGAATTCGCTGGTGCGATGCCGAGGTCGTGGCGTTCCCGCGCCAGTTGCCGCAAGGCCAGCGTGTCCAACGCTACCGGGTCGCGGCTGAACCAGAGCTGTTGCAAGCTGGCGGAATATTGCACATAGCTGGCGGGGCCGCCTTGATACTGGCCGAGCAATGCATCCGTGACGTGCAGCACCACGCGGTCACCGACGGACGGCAGCGCATAAATCTCCGGCAGCGCCACCGCCAGCCGGTCGCCGCTGCCCTCGAAGCGCCGGGTGTTATCCACGCTGCCCGTGCCGAGCGAGAAAAAATGCCCGCAGATACCCGCGTCGTTTTCGTTGATGAGCGGCGCGAGGGAAATGATTTTGGTAAGCCGCTGGCTGACGAGCTTGGACACGAAAGATTTTTTGCCAACCCCGAAATTGGTGTTGCCGAATTCCACATCGCCCCAGACCAGCGCGCCGATGACCGGCGATTCGGGCAGGTAAAAAGTATTCGTATCATAACCGCTCTCCGCCGCGCCGACCGCCGCCACGCCGAGCTTTCGCGCGAGCGAAAGAATTCCTGCGTCACGCAAATCCGCCGCGTGCTTGTCCCAGAGAATAATTTTTTCCGGCGGCAAGCCCGCCGCACGCAAGCCGTGGACGGCGGCGGCAATCACAGCCGGCCGCGTGCCGCACAACGGGCCGGGAATGGAAAAAACTTTGAGGCCGACGGTGTCGTTGGTGGTTACGAGGCTCAACCAAGCGGCGGCAACGTTCGTCTTGCCGGTGAAGCGGGTGAGGCCGCGATTGAAGGCGATTTCTACCCGGTCGTCGTAGGGGAGAAAAGCATTCAGCAAATTTTCGCCCTGAACAATCACCACGCGGGCAGCGGCGTTCGTCGTGTGTGGCGCAAAAAAATCCTGCGCGTGGCTGGGCAACAGCCCGCCGAGCAGGGCGAGCAAAGCGAATTGGATGCGTGCGTTTCTTGACACTTTCAAGCGGCGATGATAACACCACGGCGGATGCTCGCCAAAAAAAAATCAATTCGCGGCGCAATTATATTGATTGCGCTAGCCGTGGTCGTAGTTGGCTGCACGCCGCCGGGGCCGCGTGCGTTGTTGAAAGGTAAAAAATTCCTTGATCGCGGTGATTACGCCGCCGCCGTGGAGCAGTTGAAGACCGCCACCACGTTGCTCGATAAAAACGCGCAGGCTTGGAATTACTACGGCGTGGCGCTACAGCTCGCGGGGCATCCCGAAGATGCCGCCGCCGCGTATCAGACTGCGCTCAAGTGCGACCGCGATTTGGTGGAAGTGCATTTCAATCTCGGCAATCTCGCGCTGGAGCAGGGGAAAGCGGATGTGGCGAAAACGGAATTCTCCGCCTACACCTTGCTTCGCCGGAATGATGCGGCGGGCTGGCTCAAGCTCGGCACGGCGCAGTTGCAGCTTGGCGAAGTCGCCACCGCCGAGAGAAGTTTCAGCACCGTGCTTGCCTTGAAGCCGAAGGATGCCGCCGCCTACAACAGCCTTGGCCTAGCGCGCATCAAGGGCGGCGTGCCGCGCGATGCCGCCAAGTTTTTTGCCGCCGCCATCCAGTCGCGCGCGGATTTTGCCCCGGCCATTTTGAATCTCGCCACCGTGCAGCAGCAGTATTTGCACGACAACAAAACCGCGCTGGAAAATTTCAAAAAGTATCTCGCGCTCAATCCGCGCCCGGCGAACTGGGAGGAAGTGAATTCCCTCGTCACCACCTTGGAACCGGCGGAAGTAAAAGTCGCCGTCGTCACGCCGCCGGTGGAAAAACCCAATCCCGCCGCGCCGGAAGTTAAGCCGACTCCGAAAACTTCCAACGTTGTCACGCAGCATCTGGCCGTGGCGGCCAAGCCGTCGCCGAACATCAAGCCCGCGAACCCAGTGCCGACGGTGGCAAAACCATTGCCGGTGCAAGTCGTGCAAGTTCAGCCCGCGCCGACCATCGTGGTTGCGCCCGTCGCTCCGGCGACGAATCCAGTCGCGGCCAAGGTCACGACTGTGCCGGAAGCCGAGCCACTTGCTGCCCCCATGCCCGCCGAGCCGCCGAAGAAAGGTTTTTGGGGCAAGCTGTTCGGCGCACCTGAAACGACTCCGCCTGTTGATGCAAAATACCACGGCCAAGGTTTGACCCCGTTGCCGGTAGCTACAGAAACCAAACCGTTGCCGCCCGTCATTCAGCCCGCCAAACCCATTCCCGTTGTTGAGCCTGCGCCGGTGTTTGCGCGCTACAATTATTTTTCGCCGCGCAAACCACAGGCCGGTGATCGCACCGCTTCCACGGGAGCGTTCACCAAAGCGCGGCTGTTTGAGCAGGAGGAAAAATGGACGGACGCGTTGCAATGGTATCAGCAATCCGCCGCGCTCGACCCTGCGTGGTTCGAGGCGCAATACAACACCGGCGTGCTTGCCCACCGGCTACGGAACTACGCGCTGGCTTTGCCGCGCTACGAAATGGCGCTCGCCATCCAAAAAGATTCCGCCGATGCCCGCTACAATTTTTCCCTCGCTCTCAAAGCCGCCGGCTATGCCGTGGATGCGGCAGAACAGTTGAAAATTATTCTCGCTGCCGATGACAAAGAAGTCCGCGCGCATCTGGCGCTGGCAAACCTTTCCGCGCAGTCCTTGCGTGACCACGCGCAGGCACGCGAGCACTACCAGAAAGTCCTGGCCTTGGATCCCACCAATGCCCAAGCGCAGGACATTCGCTACTGGCTCTCGGCCAATCCAAAATGAATGGTTGGTCGGCACGGATTTCGCTGGCTATTGGGCGCGGGAAAACTATTTTTGAATTATGACTTGGTCCGCCGTTGATAAAACTAGTTCCACGACTCCGTGGTGGCAGAACCTGTCCTTAAACTGGTTCGATGTCGCATTTCTGCTCATCCTCGCCATCGGCTACTGGCGCGGGCGCAAGCACGGCATGAGCCGCGAGGCGCTGCCCACGTCCATGTGGCTGTTGCTCGTCATCGGCGGTGGCTTCGCTTGCCCGTTTCTTGGTGACCTGCTGCAAAAAACCGGCTACGTCGGAAAAGTTTTCGGCGCTGGCTACAACCAGCGCACGATGGCCATGGTCGTCTGCTATTTGGTCATCGGCATGGTGGTATTCGCCATTAACCGGACGTTGCAAAACGTCTTCAAGGAAAAGCTGGCGGGCAGCAATTACTTCGGCGGCAGCGAGTATTATTTCGGCATGGTTTCCGGCATGATTCGTTACACCTGCATCACGGTTTTTTTCCTCGCGCTACTGAACGCGCCGTTTTACAGCACCGGAGAAATGGTGGCGGACAAGGCTTACAAAAACCGCTGGTATGGCGGTGGCGTGAAAAATTTCAGCGGCGATTTTTTCCCCAGCGTCTATGACATCCAGTCGGACGTGTTCAAAAAATCCATGGCCGGCGCGGCGATCAAACAGTATCTCGAACCGCTACTCATCGAGAGTTCGGCTCCGGCCAAAAAAACCGGCGGCAAGCCCAAGCCCTGATTGCGGGACATGGCTGGCTTTCTTTCCCCCGCCACGCGCGAACATATCCGCGCCGCCAGCGACATCGTGGATGTCATCGGCTCCTATGTTCCGCTGAAAAAGAATGGCGCGAACTTCACCGCGCTCTGTCCGTTTCACAAGGAGAAGTCGCCCAGCTTCAACGTCAATCCGCACAAACAAATCTTTCACTGCTTTGGTTGCCACAAGGGCGGCGATGTTTTCACGTTCGTCAAAGACTACGAGAACATCGGCTTTATGGACGCGGTGCGGCGGCTCGCCGAGCGCGCGAAAATTCCGCTCGAATTTGAGAACACGCCCGGCGCGCAGGAGTCGCGGCATCTCAAAGATCAGTTGCTGGAAATCCATGAGCAACTCACGACGCGTTGGCAAAATTGTCTCGCGAACGAAGCCGCCGGGCAACGCGCGCGGGATTATCTTGCCAGTCGCGGGGTCACGGCGGACGCGATAAAACTTTTTCGTATCGGCGCTGCGCCGGAGTTGTGGGACGACACGGTGAATTGGGCGAAGGGCAAAAAGTTTGATTTGGAAACCGTCGCGACGGCGGGGCTGATCGTCGGCAAACCGATTGACGCCCCGGCAAATTCCACCAGCGACGCGAATAATCCCGATTCCGCACTCCGCACTCCGCACTCCGCCATTCGTTACTACGACCGCTTTCGTGGCCGCCTGATGTTCCCGATTTGCGACGAGCAAGGTCGCGTGGTGGCGTTCAGCGGCCGCGTGCTGCCCGGTGACGAGAGTCCCGCGAAATACGTCAACTCACCAGAGACGCCAATTTTCACCAAGAGCAAAATCTTCTTCGGCCTCGACAAATCCAAGCGCGCGATTCTTGATGCCGGTTACGCCATCATTTGCGAAGGCCAGTTGGATTTGATCGCGTGCTTCATGGGCGGCGTGCAAAACATCGTCGCGCCGCAAGGCACGGCCTTCACCGACCAGCACGCGCGCATCATCAAGCGCTACGCCAACGAAGTTGTCCTCTGTTTTGATTCTGACAACGCCGGACAGAACGCCATCGTGCGTTCGCTCGATCATCTACTCGCCGCGCAACTCGCCGTGCGCGTGGCCGTCGTGCCCGCGCCGCATGACCCAGACAGTTTCATCAAAAATTTCGGCGGCGAGGCGTATCGCAAGCTCGTGGAAAGCGCGGAAGGTTTTTTTGATTACCTGTTGAAACGTCTTTGCGCCACGAACGACGCGGCGACGGACAAGGGGCGGCTCACGATTCTCCGCAGCATGGCCGAGGCGTTGCACAAAACCGGCAACTCCGTTTTGCTCGACACGCACGCGCAAAAAACCGCGTTGCGACTTGGCGTGGCCGTGGACGCGGTGCGAAAAGAATTTTCCAAAGTCAA
>JBEEMY010000078.1:0-7816 GCA_041192415.1 Verrucomicrobiota bacterium
AGAGGCCAGAATACAAATTATTTCCCACCTTGAGGAGTTGTTGCGGGCTGGAAAAATTCTGAAGCAAAATTTGTCCACGCACGAAATCTTTGCCGTCCACCAGCTTGACGTTGATTTTTCCGTCGTTGCCAAAGGTATAGCTGGCAATGGCCGAAGTGTTGCCGGCAATGTTGTTATCTATCTTGATGTCGCCGACCGCGCTGAAAGTATCATCCGTGTAGCCCTGCACGCGCAGGCCGCTGTTGTTGATAAGAAAATGATCCGCATCCACCTTGAACTGGCCGTCGCGCGTGACATACGCGCTGCCGGTGGTGGAATTTTGCACCAGAAAAAATCCCTGACCATTGATCGCGAGATCATTCGGCGAACCCGTGCTCGCATACGCGCCCTGCGTGAATTGGTTCGTGATGGCCGCCGTATGGATGCCCGTGCCGATCTGCATCGTGCCGCCCGGCCCCGGCCCGCTCAACGTCTGGCTCAACGTGTCCGCAAAATTGATGCTCGCGCTTTTGAAGCCCACCGTCTCCACGTTCGCAATGTTGTTGGCGATGACGTTGAGCTTTTGCTGAAACTGGCCGAGCGCGCTGATACCGGAATCGAGAGAGAGCAACATGAGATAATCCTGGGGTTAATGGTTGGGTTGAAATTAGTTCGTCGTCGTGCCGCTGGTAGTTGGCGCGGGCATCGGCGACACCGACAAAATCTGGTTGATGTTGTAATACACGCCGTTCACGAGAATCTGCGGTGTGCCGTTCTTCATCTGGAGGCCGGAGACCAGTCCCGTCACCGGCGGCTGGTTGGCTTCCACCTGCAACTTGACCTGATTGCCGATCAAACTGCCCGCTTGCAGCATCTGCAATGACGACGACGACTGGCTCGCCTGTTGCAACGAAGTGAATTGCGCCATCTGCGCCGCCATATCCGTGTTCGACTTCGGATTCATCGGGTCTTGAAACTGAATCTGCGTCACGAGCAGTTTTAGAAAATCATTTTGATTGAGCGCCTTCGCAGAACCTTGCAAGGAATCCGTGTTGTAAAGTGAACCCGGGTTGCTAGCCGTCGCTGAAATTGGACTACTCATAAATTTATTTTTTGAAAATCACGCCCACCATTCATTGCCGCCGACCGTCGTGGCCAGCCGCGCCGTCGCCCCGCCGCCCCGGTTCATCGCCACCGTGAACTCTGCGAACGCCGCCGCCTGCTGCGCCGTCTCTTCGC
Source organism: Verrucomicrobiota bacterium (assembly GCA_041192415.1). GTDB lineage: Bacteria > Verrucomicrobiota > Verrucomicrobiia > Limisphaerales > UBA11358 > UBA11358. The sequence continues at coordinate 1,219 of JBEEMY010000078.1, forward strand.
GGGACGGTTGCTGCTGGCGAGAAAAATTTCCGTTGTCGGCGGCTGTGAAATTTTCTTCACCACCGAGCGGCGCGAGCTTGATGCCGCGTTGTTCCAGCTTCGCCTGCAACTCCGGCCAGTATTGGTTCAGCATCTGAAAATCGCCGCGTGAAAGCACCGCGTGCGCCTCCACCGTTCCATCGCGCTGACGCAATTCCAGCGAAAGCTCCGTGCCCGCGCCCGGACGAATCACCACCGACATGGACTCCGCATCCGACTTAGCCAGCCGCACCGAGTGCAGGGACATCATCTCCGCCGTGCGTTCCATCGTCCGCAAATGCGCGTCACCCAACGACGGCAACGCCACGACACTCGCCGCTTCCGTCGTCACCGGATTCGTCGCGCCAACCATCGGCAGCGACGGATTAAAATCCTGATTCACAATTTCCACCGTGCGCAGTAGCGCCATCGCCGTGTGCGACTGCGAAACCGTGCCGTGCTCCGCGCCCGCTTTGCCGACCGGCAAAACTTGCACGTCCAACCCGGCAACTTCGTTCGCTTTTACCGTTTTTTTCATCACGCCAGCATCAGTTGCAACTCCTGTGCCAGTATTTTCCGGCGCCACGGATGAAAATTTTCCAAGCACCGCGTTATCCGTCGTCGCGCCTGATTTCTCCGCGTCCGGTTTGAAATTTGGAATTTGAAATCCAAAATTCTCTGCCGCCGGATCCGTCGCCGCAGTTTCCGTCATCGCCAGCGGAACGCCGGCCTCCGGCACGGCCAGTTGCGGCAGCGTTGCCAATGCGTCCAACGGCGCAACGCTCGGCAAGCCTGCCGCCGTCACCGCTGATTTCAAATTTGAATTCTGAAATCTAAAATTTCCCACCACCGGCAGCGGCGCGCGGACAGTCTTGCCCGCGAGTTCGTCCGTCGTCGTCGCTGCGTTCGGAACGCCGGTCTCCGACCCGGCGAGTTTCTGCGGCGAACCCAGCGAGCCGGGTCGGAGACCAGCGCTCCGCCCCGGAATTTCCACGCCGACTGGCAAATCACTTCCTCCCGATTTTTCCCCAATCACCAGCGCGTCCGTCTTGCTCGATTCAGCCGCAGTAACTTTTTCCGGCGCGGGCGGGTTGGTGGTAAACCCCGCCGTCAATGGCAACGTGACTAGCACGGGCGAAATCAACGGCGGCAATTCCACTGCCAGCAACGGAACCGCTGGCCCAACTGTTTCCGCTGGCCCAGCCACCGGCTTGATCGCCACCGCCGTCGCCGCGTCTGATTTCTCCGGGTCGGCAGTTTTCGTCACGACCACATCCGCCGAATCTTCTGTCGTCGGTTTGCTGGTGGACGTCGCGGTGATTTTTGCCCCGTGACTTTTCCCCGCCACCGGCCTGGCTTTCGCCGCCGGTTTTTCGCCGCCGAAGTTTTTGTCCGGCGACTGCGCCGTGTCCATGAAGTTTTGAAAATCGCCTCCGCCGCCGGCATCGCTGGCATTCGCGTTCGTGCCAACGGCCGCAAAACTTTTCGCCGCCGTCGCCGGGGTAAGGAGGGTTTTAAGGAGTTCCATTGGCAGCAGGAGTTGAGTTGGATGCGACTTGCAGCACGTCTTTGAGCCGTTGCGTGATGGTCGCTGCGCGCTTGGCCTGCGCCGCACCGAGCTTGCTCATCGCATCGAGAATCGGCCCGGAGATGTCCGCCTTCATCGCGAACAACAGTTTCGTCACCTCCTCGTCGGAAATTTCATTCAGCATCACCGCCGCGCCTTCGGGCGACATTCCAGAAACCACCTTCACCTGTTTCTTCACGTTCGCCATTTCCTGGTCCTTGAATTGCAGCACGCGTTTGTCGAAATCATTCTGCTGCTTCGTGACCGCCTGCGTGACGGTGGAAATTTCCCGGTTCTCCGCTTTCAGCCGCGTCTCCCATTCCTTGAGCTGTTCCTCGCGGGCGGCCAGCGCGGCACGTTCATCGCGCATCTGTGTGACCCACTGCTCGAACTCCGGGTTGCGGAAACGCCACGACGGATTGTCGTCCGCGGCGAGCGGTGCGGGCGGCGGCGGCTTCACACCGTCAAAATTTACCGTCTTCAGCACGGCGAGCATCGTGATTAAAAAAGCGAGGCTGCCGGCGATGACTACGGCGAGCGCGTTGATGAGGGCGGGGTTCATATCAATTTAATCGGTTGGCTTCCAGCGCGGGTGAGGACGACCGCTGCACGGCCAGTTCGTCCAACATTTTTTGCTCGGACTGCTGGCAGATGCGCTGCCACGCGCGCCGGGATTTTTCGTGAAAGCGGTCCAGCGTCTCGCGGTCGCGCGTGGCGGCGCAGAGAAAACTAAACGCTTCCGCCGCCGCGCGTTTCGCCTCGGTCAGCGCCGCCTCGGCTTCATGAAAACGGATTTCCAGCACCGCGCACCAAGTGCGGATCTGCGTCAGCCGGACGATGGTCGCGGCGTGGTTCAATTCTTCTGACAGCACCGTGTAGCCAGCGGTGAGTTCCTCGTTTGCCGCGTGCAAAAAATGTTCTGCGCTCTCGCACATCGTGAGCGCGCGGGCGTAACGCGACTGCGCGGCGCGCTCGCGCTGCTGGCGTAGCACGCGGATTGATTCGAGCGGGAAGCTGAAAGTTTTCATGCGCGTTTAACGGTTTGTGGTTGCGGCGTCATCGTTTCGCCGAGCAGTTCCCAGCTTTGTGCGGCGGGAAAACCTTCGGCGACATCCTGTTTGAGAAATTTATTCAGCGGAGCGTGCAGCGCGATGGCTTGGTCAATCGCCGGGCTGCTGCCCGCCGGATACGCACCGATGTTGATGAGGTCCGCGTTCTTGCGGTGCGTGGCGAGGTGTTCGCGCGCCGTTGCCGTGAGTTTGATTTTTTCCGGCGGCAACAAATCACGGTTCAAGCGGCTCACGCTTTCCAGCACGTCAATCGCGGGATAATGGTTTTGCGTGGCCAACTCGCGCGTCAGCACAACGTGACCATCGAGAATCGAGCGCACGGAATCCGCGATGGGATCATTCATGTCATCCGCCTCCACGAGCACGGTGAACAGGCCGGTGATGGAACCACTTTCGCCCGCGCCCGCGCGTTCGAGCAATTGCGGGAGCAGCGAAAAAACCGACGGCGTGTAACCGCGCGTGGTGGGCGGTTCACCGACCGCGAGGCCGATCTCGCGCTGCGCCATGGCAAACCGCGTGACGGAATCCATCATCAGCATGACGTTTTGTCCGGCATCGCGAAAATGTTCCGCGATGGCCATTGCGAGAAATGCACCCTTAACGCGGTTGAGTGCGGGTTCGTTCGACGTGGCGACGATGACGACGGATTTTTTGCGGCCACGTTCGTCGAGGTCGCGTTCCAAAAATTCCCGCACTTCACGACCGCGTTCGCCGATGAGCGCAATGACATTCACATCCGCTTCCGCCTGCGACGCCATCATGCCGAGCAACGTGGATTTGCCCACGCCGCTGCCAGCGAAAATGCCTAGGCGCTGCCCGCGACCGAGCGGCACAAACGTATCCAGCGCCTTGATGCCGGTCTGAAAAACCTGATTGATGCGCTGGCGCTTCAACGGATGCGGCGGACGCAAATTCAAACCGACGTGGCTTTCGCATGCGAGCGAACCGAGGTCGTCAATTGGATTGCCGAGGCCATCAATCACGCGGCCTTTGAGCGCGCTGCCAACCGCGACGCGCATCGGTGCGCCGGTGGCGATGACTTCGCTGCCGGGATGGATGCCATGCAATTCACCCAGCGGCATCAGGAGCAAATGGTGATTTCGAAAACCGACGACTTCCGCGAGCGTCTCGCCTTCACCACGCGCGGATTGAATCCGGCAAACTTCGCCCAGCGCGGCGAGCGGCCCTTCCGATTCCACGACGAGGCCGATGAGTTGCACCACGCGCCCGCACGTTTCCGTCACGCGCGTTTCGCGCACGCGGCGCAAGGCGTGTTGCAAACGGTTCGGGGTGGAGATGGCGGGCGTCATGTGTTCAGCGACTGCCGCAGTTGTTCAATCTTCGTTTCGCGCCGCGCGTCAATCAGGCCGAACTTGGTCTGGATCACGCAGCCGCCGCGCGCGATTTCGGCGGAGCCGGAAAATTTCAGCGCGCCGGTTTCTGGCAAGCCGTTCAGCACGGTGGCTTGCTGTGCGCGCAACAGTGCGAGATCGTCGGGGTGCAACTGCACTACGATTTCAGAAGTGTTTTCGCACTGGCGCAACGCTTCGCGCACCGTGCCTTCAACCATCGCCGCATCCACGGGCAAACCGGCGACAAGTTTTTTGGCCGTCTCAAACGCGAGTTCAATCACCGTCGTCTCGGCCTCGCGCACGACTTGCGGCAACGCTGCTTGCAAGGAGCCAAAAATACCGTGTTGCAATTCCACCGTCTCGTTGCGCTGCTGGATGAGCTGTTCGTTGAGCGCCGTTTCACCCGCGCGCCGGCCTGATTCAAATGCGGCGGCTTCGCGGTCGTGGAGAAAAGTCTGCCACTCTTGCGCCGGTGAATTGGCGAGCAACGTCACGTCGCGCAGTGGCCGGTCAAACAGGATTGTATCAGCCCATTTCATTTTTTTACGCCGCCTCTCCGGTTTCCAGTTCGATTTCGCCCTCTGCTTCGAGCTTGCGAACGATGTCAATGATGCGGAATTGCGCGGCTTCCACGTCGCGCGGCTTGACGTTGCTCATCATGCTCAACTCCTCGTTCACCGTTTCGGCGGCGCGGCGCGAGATGTTGGCGAGCATCAACTTCTTCAGACCTTCGCTGGATTTCTTGAGCGAGAATGTGAGGTCGCGCATATCAATTTCGCGCATGATGCGCTGGATGGCGCTGCCGGGCAGCAACAGCAAATCTTCAAAGGTGAACATCTTTTTACGGATGTTGGACGCGAGATCAGCGTTGCGCGCTTCGAGGTTCGTGAGCAGTTCGCGGCTCACGGTCTTGTCCATCGCGTTGAGCAAATCCGCCACGGTCGTCAGCCCGCCGGTTTGCGTGAGCGCGCGGGTTTGTTTCACGCCGAGCTTGGTGTTGAGAACTTCTACAACTTTTTCCGCAACCTCGACGGGCGTGGGCGCGAGCGTGGCGAGACGTTCCACCACGGCGTCGCGTTTTTCCGGCAGCATCAAACCTAAAAGCTGCGCGGCCTTTTCCGGCGTGAGATGGCTGATGATGAAGGCCGTCGTCGCCACGGATTCGTCGCGGATGAGGTTGAACGTATTTCGCGCGTCCATTTCGGCGATGACGTGCATCGCGCCGATGGGCGAACGGGTGGTGGAGACGCGGCCCATCACATCGCTGGCTTTGAAAGTGCCGAGCGCCTTTTCCAACGTGTGCCGCGTCACGTCCAGCCCGGCGCAAACGGAAGTGCTGGCCGCCAGCGCGACTTCGGAAAATTCTTTCAGAATACTTTCCTGCTGCTCGCGTGAGATCAAATTGAAGCGCGTCATCTCGCGGGAAATATTTTCCACCTCGCGCGGCTGGAACTGGCGGAGAATCGCCGAGCTGCTGTCGTGCCCGAGCATCACGAGCAGGCCCGCGAGCATCTGCGGTTTGGAAAGTGCGATGACGTCTCCGGCTTCAATGGCTTCAGCGGCAGGCATAAAAATTATTCCGGTTTCACGCCGCGTCCCATCCAGTCGCGGATTGCGGCGGTCATGTTGTTCGGGTTGTCGCGGATGAGGCGGTTCAACACATCCACCGTCACGACGCCCGGCTGCGGCTCGGTGCTGTATTCGCCGAAACGTCCGCCCTGGCCGCCTGTGCCTGTGCCGTTACGGTGGGCGATCTGACCGACGGGAACACCGAGCGGAATGTCCTGCATCGGCGTGCGCTTGAATGCGCGGAACAAAATAAAAATCGCCGCGAGACCGAGCGCGGGATATGCGAGGCTGCCGGCCAAATTCATCCAGTAATCACGCTGCTGTTGCTTGTCGAGTTGTTGCGTGAGATTCGCTGCGAACGTGTCGTTGAACGGCATTTCCTCCAGCGCCACCGTGTCGCCGCGCGTGGAATCCGTGCCGAGCGCGCTGCTGACAATGCGCCGGAGTTTTTCCATTTCCTCCGGCGTGCGGGTGATGGCTTTGCGCTCCGTGCCCGTGCCTTCAAATTGCGCCGCCACCGTGATCGCCGCCGTGAGCCGCTTGATGCCGCCCGCCGCCATCACGGTGTCCGTCTTGGTGCGGTTGATTTCGTAAGCGACGGTCGAAACGGTCTTGCGCATCTTGGAACTGTTCACCGGCGCGGCGCCGGCAGCGGAATTTGTTTCCGTCACCGTGTTGCCGGTGATGCCCGTGGGCGTGGTGTTTTGCGCGGCGGAAGTGTCCGTGCTGTCGTCATTCTTCGTCTGCGAGCGCACGACTTGTCCATCTGGGTCATATTTTTCCTGCGAGGTAGTCATCTGGTCGTAATTCACTTCCGCTGCGACGCGCACGATGGCCTGGCCCGGTCCTAAAACTTTTTCCAGCATATCCTGCGCTTTTTTAGCGAGGTAAAGTTCCAGACTGCGGCGCGCGGCGAGTTGCGATGAAGAAACCCCGCTGAAGGAATCGTTCTCCGAATTTTCCGAAAGCACGTTGCCCAAGTTGTCCACGACGGAAACGTGATTCGGTTTCAAGCCTTCGAC
>JBEEMY010000079.1:0-7596 GCA_041192415.1 Verrucomicrobiota bacterium
GACGAGGCGTGGACGCTGCGTTGCATTTCCAGATCAATGAAGCAATTGATGATGAGGCAGTAGCCTTGCACACGGATGCAGGTGATGTTTTTCTCCGCGAAAATAATCCCCTTGCCGTATAGCCAGAACAGCCGCAGCAGCATGATACCACCAAACCAGTTGATGCACTGTTGCACCACCCAGAGCCAGAAAACGTCTGATGGCATGGTTGACGACGAGTCATAAACGTGATCCAAAATCACCGCCCGGCAGATGTCCGGGCTTAAAAAGCGATTCCAACCAAACAAGAACCCCAAAAATTGATGAACACTCAAGGGCAGGCAAACTGCCAGCAGCACGACGATAAACCAGCTCGCCTTTTTGATGCGCCCCAGCCGCGTTACCCCCGTCTTGGCAGCCCGCCCGGTGGCGTTTAGCCATGACTCACGGAATTTCAGACAAACACCCAAGCCTACTGCCAAGATGAGGAACCCAATCGTTGTTGAACTCATGCTGGCGACCCTAAATCAGCCAACTCCGCCCGTCAAGAGTTTTTTATTGATAAACGATAAATAGTTTCCTATTTGCGAGAATCTAAATCGCCTCACGCCAAGGGCGCAAAGGGCGCAAAGGTTTTCAAAAGCCGCTTTCCTTTGCGCCCGGCGCGGCCTTCGCGTGAGGCGATGGCGCGCGTTTGAATTTTACATTTGGCAGTTTTAATTTTTAATTGCTGCCATGACCGACCCGCGTTACTCCAAACTGGCCAAGCTGCTGACGAATTATTCCTGCGCGCTCAAAAAGGGCGAGCGCATCCTGCTGGACATGATTGATGTGCCGGATGAATTCACCGTGGAGATGATCCGCGCCGTGCGCGCGGCGGGCGCGACGCCGTTCGTGGAGGTGCGCCACACGCGCGTGGGCCGCGAGCAGTTGCTGGGCATGACGGAGGCGCAGGCGCAAACCATGCGTGACCTGGAAATGTTTCGCATGAAAAAAATGGCGGCTTACATCGCCGTGCGCGGCGCGGACAACATGAATGAAAACGCCGACGTGCCGAGTGACCGGATGAAGCTGTATTCCAAAGTCATCCGCCCGGTGCAGGATTATCGCGTGAACAAGACGCGCTGGTGCGTCTTGCGCTGGCCCACGCCGAGCATGGCGCAGGCGGCGGGCATGAGCACGGAGGCGTTCGAGAATTTATATTTTGAGGTCTGCACGATGGATTATCCAAAGATGGCCAAGGCGATGACGCCGCTGGAAAAATTGATGAGCCGCACGGATCGCGTGCATCTGAAAGCGCCGGGCACGGATTTAACTTTCAGCATCAAGGGCGTCGGCGCGAAGAAATGTGAAGGCACGCGGAACATTCCTGACGGCGAAGTGTTTTCCTGCCCGACTTTGAAATCAGCGAACGGCGTCATCACCTTCAACACGCCGACGTTGTATTCCGGCACGAAGTTCGAGGGTGTGAAGCTGGAGTTGAACGACGGAAAAATCGTGAACGCCACGTCCAACAACACGAAGCGGCTCAATGAAATTTTGGACACGGATGCCGGCGCGCGTTACATCGGAGAATTTTCGCTGGGCTTCAATCCGCACATCAAGACGCCGATGTGCGACATTCTGTTCGATGAAAAAATCGCTGGCTCGCTGCACTTCACGCCGGGTCAGGCTTACGAGGATTGCGGGAATGGAAACAAGAGCGCGATTCACTGGGACATGGTTTTGATTCAGCGCAAGGAATGGGGCGGCGGCGAGGTGTGGTTCGACGGCAAACTTATCCGCAAAGACGGGATTTTTCTGCCGAAGGAATTGAAGCCGCTCAACCCGGAGAATCTGAAATGATTTTCAACCGCTAATCTGCGCTGATAAATACTAATCAAGAAAAAGCCCGCGAGCTGGTCTCGCGGGCTTTTTTATCAGCGGTGATTAGCGAAGATTAGCGGTTCAATTCTTCAAATCGTATCCTTCAAAATCGTCAGGAACTGTTTCATCGCGGGCGAGAGCACCTTGTTCTTCTTGTAGATGGCGGCGAGCGGGCGGTAAAAATCGCCGTCCTCAATGCCCACGGACGCGAGCGTGTTTTTGGAAATTTCCTGCATCACCGTGCCGACGGGCACAATGGAAATGCCTGCATCAATTTCCACGGCGCGCTTCACCGTCTCCACGTTGTCGAATTCCATGACGTGTTTAATCTCCACGTCGTGCTCCTTCAAAATTTTGTCCAGCGCCTTGCGCGTGGGAATGTCCGGCTCGAAACCGATGACCTTTTGCCCGGCGAGTTGCTTGAGCTTGATACTTTTTTGTTTCGTGAACGGGTGATTCGGATGGCAGATGAGCACGAGTGGCTCCTTGCGCAGTGGGATGATTTCCAATTTGGAATCTTTCACCGGATACGCGACGAGGCCGAGGTCAACCACGTTGCTCAACACATCGTCATAAACCTGGTTCGCGCGGCGGTATTCGACGTGGATGTTCACCGTCGGATAATTCTTCATGAACCGCTTGATGTAAGGCGGCAAGTCGTGGAGGCCGATGGAATAAATCGTCGCTACGCGAATCGTGCCGGAGATGATGTCCTTCAATTCCGCAAGCTTGTTGTTCAGCGAATCGTAAGTCTGGATGATTTGCTTGCTGTAATCGTAAAGCACCGTGCCCTCGCGCGTGAGGCGGAATTTTTTCTTACTGCGCTCGATGAGCAGCGACTTGAAGGTGCGTTCCAAGGCGCTGATTTGCTGGCTGACAGCGGACTGGGTGACGCCGTTGACCTGCGCGGCCTTGGTGAAACTTTCCGTCTCGGCGAGATCGCAAAAAACTTTCAGGCTTTCGATTTGCATAAGTTCTATTGAACCAAATCGAGCCGCAGAGTCAACTGTCGTTATGCTGACAAAACCGACTTCACCTTCGATAACAGCTCCGTGCTCGTGAACGGCTTTTGCAAATAGCCTGCGCCCGCCTGCTTGTCCTCCGGCAAAACGTAGCCGCTCGTGCACATGATGGGCACTTCCAATCCCTGCTGTCGGATTTTCTCAATCAGCTCGCGCCCGCCCATGCCGGGCATCACCAAATCGGTAATGATGAGATCAACTTTAGTTCCCGGCTGCGCCAAAACTTGCAGCGCCTTCTGACCATTGCTCGCCGTCAAAACTTTGTAGCCGAAGTCGGACAAAATAGTTTCCGCCAGTGTTAGCAACAGGCTTTCATCATCCACCACGAGCACCGTCGCCGTGCCGCGCAATTCAGCACTGGAAATACCGCCGGCCTGAATGCGGCTCTTCTCCGCTGGCAGATAAACGCGCGCCGAAGTCCCCTTCCCCACTTGGCTGGAGATCGCCACGCCGCCGCCGTGATTGGAAATAATTCCATAGACCAGCGCCAGACCGAGGCCGCGATGCGGCGCCTTTTTCGTGGTGAAGAATGGCTCGAAAATTTTTGCCAGTGCGGCTTCCTCGATGCCCGCGCCCGTGTCGGAAATTTCCACGCACACATACGCGCCCGCCGCGAGCCGCACGTTGCGATCTTGCGTGGCCTGCGTCAGTTCCACGTTGCGCGTGGAGACAGAAATCTGACCGGTGCTGGCAGGATGAAATGACTCCACCGCGTTCTCAAAAATTTTTGTGAGGGCCTGCTGCACCTTTGCCTCCTCAAAACGCGACTCGAACAGCGAACGCTCCAGCGTCTGGTTCCAGTTGAACCGCAGCCCGTGCGCGGCGCGGAAGACTTCCACGCAACGGCTCACCACCGCGTTCGCGTTGCCCGCCGGGGCGCGACGCGATTCCTTTTCCTGCCGGCTGAACAGTGCCAGTTCGCTCGCGATTTCCGCCGCGCGCGCCGCCGACTTTTCCACCTCCAGCAACGAACGCCGCCACGGGTGGGTCGCCTCTGCCTTGCCCAACAGCAACGACGTGTGCGCCAAAACTCCCGTCAGCGCGTTGTTGAAATCCAGCGAGACCGTCCGCGCCAGTTGCAACACGCAGTCCAGTTTTTGCTTCAACGCCGCGTCGCCTTCCGTCGCCGACTTCGCCTCGGGAACCGCCTCGCCACCGCTCACGCCGGAAAGCAATTGCAGCACGAGCCACTGCTCGCCGTTGTTGGTGAACTGGCAGATCGCCGCCGTGAAAGTTCCCGTTGCGCCGCTCGAAGTCTTGAATTTTAAGGTCGAAACCGCCGCCGGGGATTTTTGCCAGAGCGAGACAAATTCCGTCGCGCCGCCGCCGTTTTCCGGCGACCAGATCGTCGCCAGTTGCGCCGCGCTGCCCGTCAACGCCGCGCCAAAAATATTTTTCGCCGCCGTGTTTGCCAGCGTCACTGCCCCGGCCGTGTTGACCAGCAAGGCCGGCCACGTCGCGTTCTCCAGACCAAATACAACTTCAGGTTTCATCAATTAAATCGAGCGCAGCAGGCTACAACTTTTTCCGGGAAATTCAAGGAACGAGCGCAAAGTATTGCGGACGGCACAGACTAGCAACCGCCCGGCCACGTGTTTTATCGGCCCGCGCCCACCAGACTTAATCCCGTGAACGCCTCGGGAATCAATTTCTTGACCGTGAAGACGCGGACTTTGCCCAAGTTTTTACTGTCCGCAAGAAACACCTTTGCCAGTGGCGCATACTCCGCCAGCAACTGTCGGCACGCACCGCAAGGTGTTGGCCCGCTGTCAGACCGCGCCACAACTGCCACCGCCACAAAATCCCGCTTTCCTTCCGTCAGTGCTTTGAACAACGCGATGCGTTCCGCGCAGCACGTTAGGCCGTAGCTCGCGCTCTCCACATTCGCGCCGCCGATGATTTCGCCCGACTTGGTGAGCAGCGCCGCGCCGACCTTGAACTTGGAATACGGCGACACCGAACCCAGCCGCGCCTGCGCCGCCGCCGCCACGAGTTTTTTGGAATTAATTTTCATAATTCAATTTTGCCACAGAGGCTCAGAGAACACAGAGGAAAACCAAATTAGAAACGTAACGACATTGGCGCAATTCTCTCTGTGCGCTCTGTGTCTCTGTGGCTAATTCATTTTCCGTATAGTTCCGCAAAGTTCTTCAGCAGCGCCGCGCCGGATTTTTTCACGCGCTCTGCCGTCTCCAAAACTTCCGTGTGTGACAACTTTCCCTTGCTGATGCCAGCCGCCAGATTCGTGATGCACGAAACCGCCGCCACGCGCAAGCCGTGTTGCCGCGCCACAATCGCCTCCGGCACCGTGCTCATGCCCACGGCATCCGCGCCCAGTTTGGCGAACGCGCGGATTTCCGCCGGCGTCTCATAACTCGGCCCGCTCACCGCAAGATAAACCCCGCGCTGCAATTTTAGTTTGGAATTTTTTCCAGCCCGGAACAGCAGTTCACGCAACCGGCCATCGTAGGTATCGGTCAAATCCACGAAGCGCGGTAGGTTTTTATATTGAGGCCCACGAAGTGGATTTGCGCCCATGAAATTGATGTGGTCCGTGAGTGCCATGAAATCGCCCGCATGAAATTTCGGATTCAGCCCGCCCGCCGCGTTCGTCAGCAGCAAATCTGTGATGCCAAAAGCAGCCAATGTTCGCGTGGCGAACGTGACGCGCTCCATCTCATGCCCCTCGTAAAAATGCGCGCGTCCGCTCAAGACCAGCACCGGTGTTTTTCCCAGATGGCCAAAAAATAATTCCCCCGCGTGACCACTGACGGTGGGTTTGGGAAAGCCGGGGATGTTGGCGTAAGGAATTTTTTTATCTACGCGCAGTTCCGTCAGAGCGTGATGAAATCCACTGCCGAGCACGATGGCGAGCGTCGGGCGGAGCGAGGAAACTTTCTTGAGCCGCGCGGCGGCGGCTTGCGGATTGGCCTTGGACGAATCGTTCACGTTTCGATTCTGCCCGAACTCAACCGCCAGCAAAGCAATTATTTCTTGGAAACAATCGCCTCAACGTGCCGCTCGATGCGCGTCGCCGCTTCCACGAGTTGTTCGTAGCTTGTCGCAAAGCACGCGCGGCAAAAGCCTTTGCCGTTCTCACCGAAGGCCGAGCCGGGGACGATGGCGACTTTTTCGGCCTGCAATAAACCAATCGCGAAATCCCTTTCGTTCATGCCCGTCTTGCTGATGTCGGGGAACGCGTAGAACGAGCCGCGCGGCAGATGGCATTTCAATCCGATTTCATTGAAGCGGCGCACGATGAAGTCGCGGCGGCGATGGTATTGGTCGCGCATTTTCTTCATCGCGTCCTCGCCGCGCACGAGCGCTTCGATGGCCGCTTCCTGCGCGATGATGGACGCGCAGAGCATCGAGTATTGATGCACCTTCATCATTGCCTCGATGAGAATCGCCGGGCCGCACGCGTAACCGATGCGCCAGCCGGTCATCGAGAAGGCCTTGGAAAATCCGTGCAGGAAAATCGTGCGTTCCTTCATGCCGGGCAAACTCGCGATGCTCGTGTGCACGCCCTCGAACGTCAGCTCGGAATAAATTTCGTCGCTCAAGACGATCAGATCTTTTTCCACGGCGAATTTCGCGATGGCTTCGATCTGTGAGCGGTCGCACGTGCCGCCGGTGGGATTGCACGGCAGGTTGAGCATCAAAATTTTGCAGCCCGGCTGCCACGCGGCGCGCAGTGCTTCCACGGTGAGTGCAAAGCCGTCTTTCGCAAACGTCGGCACGGGCACGGGAATGCCGTGCGCGAGCGTGATGCTCGGCGAATAGCTGACGTAGCACGGCTGGTGATACATCACCTTGTCGCCGGGATTGATGAGCGCGCGGCAGGCGAGGTCGAGACCTTCGCTGACGCCGACGGTGATGATGACTTCGTTTTCCGGCGCGTAGCTGACGTCGAAATTTTTTCCGACGTAATCGCAGATTGCCCGCCGCAGTTCGATCAAGCCGAGGTTCGAGGTGTAGTGCGTCTTGCCTTTTTCGATGGCGTAAATGCCGGCCTCGCGGATGTGCCAGGGCGTGTCGAAATCCGGTTCGCCGACGCCGAGCGAGATGGCGTCCTTCATCTTGGCGACAATGTCAAAAAAATCGCGGATGCCTGACTTGGGCAGGTTGACGACGTGCTTGGCGATGAAACGTGACTGATCCATTTAATCAGAGAATAAAGAATTAACACCGCGTCGGCAAACGAATAGACCAGCGGAGCATTTTTGTAACTGGCGAATCCGAAATCATTGCCGAAGATTTAATGGCGCATCAGAATTTTCCCCAAACGTCCACCAAGTTTTCAAACACGGACTTTGATGACGGTTTTGCGGACTTTGGCGCGGCCACCGTATTCCAAGCCGGGCGCATGGCCGTCGGTCGGAAAGAAAATGGCAAAGTCGCCGGCGCGGAGGTGAATGGGCGTTACGTGTGGCGGCGTGGCGAAGAAGGCGATGTCTTTCTCCACGGCATATGGTTGGACGATTTCCGTCAGCACGGCGAGCGGCGTCCAGAGGATGGTTTCCTGGCCGGACTGGATGAACTTTTCGACCGACTTGCGATGGCGACGCGCCGCAGGCCGATGGCGAAGGGTTTTTGCGGGCAGACTTTTTCCCGCACCGCCAGCGCGTGGGTTTGGAGCGAATGAAACGTCTCCGCCCACGACCCGCCGCGATGGACGTTTGTGCAGTAGGCGAGGTGTCGTCCGTGGTTGAGTTTCATCACCGGCACA
>JBEEMY010000080.1:0-7580 GCA_041192415.1 Verrucomicrobiota bacterium
CAGCCGAGCAGGTTGGTGGAAGCCTCCACCACCACGGGCGTGTTGGTGGCCCAGGAAATTGCGAAATTGAAATGGTTACTTTGGACTCCAAAATTGGAACCACCTGCAAAAAGAGATGGTTGTTTCTGAAATGCGCCTACAGCTGTAGGCCAATTACCAAAGGTGCTGCCCCAGCCCGTTGTGCCAGGTAGATAAAAAACTGTTCCCCCAGAAAAAGTGTTCGTAAAGACCGTTCTGTCCGCACTACCCGGACCGCCATTCACGAGGGGCGCATTTCCCATGAAATATGCTTGGTGCAAATTTACGCAAGACTTAAAAGCATTCGTGCCAATGCTAATAAGACTGCTGGGGAATGTTACACTTTTAAGAGCAGAGCAAAAAATAAATGCAGAATTACCAATAACGGCGAGGTTAGTGCCCAAGACCACATTCGTTAGCGAACATAAACGGAACGCGTTTTCATCAATACCAGTCACGCTGTTGGGAATGATAACATTATTCAAAAGACCCAAATTAAAGAATGCCCAAGCACCAATATTTGTAACGCCATTGCCAATTGATATGCGCGACAAGGAAGTTTGAGCGAATGCCCACATGCCTATCGTAGTGACACTGTCGGGAATAGTCATGCCCAACACATGAGGGTTGGCGACAAACGCATTGCTGGCGATGGCAGTTACTGGATAGCCATTGGTGGTGCTGGGAATGATCGGAAAACCAGTTGCTCCAGTATAGCCAGTGATGGTGATGGTGTTATCTGCATTGGTGACGAAAGTAAATTGCGCGCGTGCAAACAACGGCAGAAGCAACATTGTCAGCACAAAGAACCATGGGCGCCATAGATGAAAAATGGATAAGATTTTCATGGAGTTCACTTCTTGATGGCCACCAATTTGCCTTATGACGCTAAAGATTCAATTTTTTTATCTTCGCATCAGCACCTCAGCAATGTGAATGAACACCTTGCCCGCCGCATGATTGGGCGTGGAAACCACAATCGGCATTCCACGGTCGCCGCCTTCGCGGATGGCGGTGAAGATCGGGACTTCGCCGAGGAACGGAACGTTCTGCCGCGCGGCCTCTTCCTTGCCGCCGCCGTGGCCGAAGATTTCCACGCGCTCGCCGTTCGGCGTGGTGAAGTAGCTCATGTTTTCCACGATGCCGAGGATCGGCACGTTCACCTTGCGGAACATCGCGATGCCTTTGCGCACGACGCCGAGCGACGCCTCCTGCGGCGTGCTGATGATGACGCCGCCATCGAGCGGCACGGTCTGGCAGAGCGAAAGTTGCGCGTCGCCCGTGCCCGGCGGCAGATCCACGAGCAGAAAATCCAGTTCGCCCCACTCGACGGCGAGGAGAAATTGCTGGATGGTTTTCGTGATCATCGGCCCACGCCAGATCACCGGCTGGTCGTCCGTGACCAGCAGCCCGATGCTCATCACTTTCACGCCGTGATTGGACGGCGGCACGAGGCGCTCGGCTTCGTTGACGGTCGGTTTTTCGTGAACGCCCATCATCAGCGGAATGCTCGGCCCGTAAATGTCGCAATCCAGCAGACCGACTTTCGCACCGAGATGCGTGAGCGCACACGCGAGATTCGCGGAGCAAGTGGATTTCCCTACGCCGCCTTTGCCGCTCGCTATGGCGATGATGCGCTTCACGCCTTTGACTTTGTTTTGATTCGCAAACGGACTGGCGGGTGCAGAACCGGCGGCGGGCTGGCGCACTTCGACGTAAATCTGTTTCACGCCGGGCAACGCCGCGATAACGCGCTCGCTTTCAATTTTAATTTGCGCGGCGGCTTCTGGATTCGGTGAGGTCAATTGCATCGTCACGCTCACCGCACCGTTCGCGGCGGAAATTTCTTTGACGAGGCCGAACGAGACGATGTCGCGCGAAAAACCGGGATACTTGACGGACTTGAGCGCGTTTTGAATTTCTTCCGATGATAACATGGCGGACAGGTTGCCAGCTTTGAGAGCGAAAACAAGTGGTAGTGCCAGCACGCGGCGGTGGTAGATTTAGAATTCAGATTTAATTTCCGCGCTGATTGATTATCTTTCCCACCGATGCTGATGACGCTGCGCAAAGCCGAATACGCCGAGCTGATGATTTTATTTTTCATCCAGGCGGCGGCCATGGCCATCTGGTTCGTGCCGCTCGGCACGATTCTGGACGCGCACGGGATGCACGCCATCAAACCCTACGCCTTCGCCGCGAACGCCGTGGCGGCGTTTATTTCGCCGCTGATGTTCGGCGCGATGGCCGACCGCCATGTGCCGCCGGCGAAAGTTCTCCGCTGGTTGTCCTTCGCCACCGCCGTGACGATGGCCGTCATCGCCACCGCCATGAACAACGGCTGGAACCAATGGCTGGTGCTCGCGCTCATCCAAGTCTTCGCGCTCTCCTACACGCCGATGTTCAGCATCTCCACCGCGCTGGTGCTGGCGCGATTGTCGGATGCCAAAAAAGAATTCGGCCCCATCCGCTCGCTCGCCACCATCGGCTGGATGTGCGGCGCGCTGCTCATCAGTTTGCTTGGCCTCGACAGCTCCGCGCTCACCGGCTATCTCGGCGCGACGTTCTGGCTGCTGGTTTCCGCGTTCACTTTTTTGCTGCCGACGTTGGAGGTTCCCAAATCCGCCGAGCACCTCACGCTGCGTGAACGCTTCGGCTTCGACGCGCTCTCGCTGCTGAAAGACCGCGACACGCGCGTGGTTTTTCTCACGACGACCTTGTTCAACATCCCGCTCTGCGCGTTTTATCCGTATGCGCCGACGCAGTTGCACGAACTCGGCTTCGTGCACACAAGCGCGTGGATGAGCCTAGCGCAAGTCACGGAAATCATCGCCATGTTCAGCCTCGCGTGGCTGCTGCTGAACTGGCGGTTGAAATGGATTATTGCCTGCGGCCTCGGCATCGGCGTGGCGCGATTCACTTGCAGCGCGTTCAACACCAGTGAATCGCACCTCGTCGGCGTGGCGCTGCACGGCGCGTCGTTCGTGCTGGTGTTCATCACCGCGCAGATTTATTTCGACCAGCGGATTGATACCGCTTGGCGTTCGCGCGCGCAGGCGTTGATGTCATTCTTGAACGGCGGCATCGGCAACCTCGTGGGCTATCTCGGCAGCGGCTGGTGGTTTGCCAGTTGCACACCCGCCAGCGGCACGCGCTGGCCGCTGTTCTGGGGCGGACTCGCAGCGGCAGTCGGCGGCGTGATGATTTTTTTCTTGGTGGCGTTCAAAGATCGGCAGGCAACCCTTTCCCGCCGATGAATCCGGTTAAAACATTTTTAGCCATTACCGTTGCGCTCGCGCTGTTCGCGCAGGTTGCCAGCGCAGAAAAATTTTCCACCGCCCCCGGCACACTCGCCTATCACCTCGCCACCAATGCCGCTGCGCGCGCCACCGGCCCGATGGATCGTCTGCCGTTTCGCGCGCCCAACTCGCTTGGCAACGACCGGCTCACCGGGGCCGTGTGGTCGCAAACGTTTTGGCTGCGCGGCGTGCAAGGCTTGAGCGCGACGCCCATCGGCTTCACGAACGTCGCGGGCGGACAAGGTTTGCCCACGATGATTTCGCCCCGGCATTACCTTGGTGCGACGCATATGCACCCGGAAAGTTACCTCATTGCTTTTCTCGACACGAATAATGTCATCCATTGGCGGCGCACGTTGCAACGCGTGGATGTCGGCAACGACACCTCCGTGGGAATTCTCACCGAAGACTTGCCGCCAGCCGTCGGCTTCCTGCCAGTGCTGCCCAGAAATTTCACCAACTACCTGCCCGCCACCGCGACGAATTACGTCCAAGGCATCGGCATGAACCAGGATTTTTATCTATTCGGCGAGCCGATGAATTTTGGCAACGGCGGTTTTGTGAATTGGAATAGCCACCAATCCGTGGCGAATGGTTTGGGAACGAATTGGAACGTGACCATCCGCGCCGGCGACTCCTCCAATCCCGCCATGTTTCTCATCGGCAACCAACTCGTGCTCGTCTCGCACAATTTTTTTGCCGGCGGCGGGCCGAACTACGCCGCGCAATTTTCCGTCATCAACGAAAAGATGCACCTGCTCTCGACGAACAACCACGTCAGCTCGGATTATCAACTGACGGAATTCCCGCTGACGAACTGGCCGAAAGTGCGGTAAAAACGATTCGTTAGACAGAATGACAGAATTTTTCAGAATGAAATGGGATTATGTCTTTGACGGAAACGAGTGTGGTGGGTCTGGTCGCGCTGCGGCCAGACATTGACCGCGCAGCGGTCACTTTGTGGGATGGCAACTTTTTGGTTCGCGAATGATTCCGTCGCCTGACGCTGCGCTCGGCGACGGGTTTTTCGCAGCGCGAAAAACCCCACCACCAACGCCCGTTTCCGCCAACGGCATAATCCCAGAATGAAATTTTTCCCATTCTGTCATTCTGTCGAAAACTTCACCCCGCCAAAACCGTCTCAATCGCCGCCAGTTCCTCCACGCTGAAATTCAGATTCTTCACCGCACCCACGCAATCATCCACCTGCTGCACTTTGCTCGCGCCGATGAGCGCGCTCGTCACGACCTTGTGCCGCAACACCCACGCCAGCGCCATTTGCGCGAGCGTCTGACCGCGTGACTGCGCGAGGTCGTTCAGCTTTTTCGTCTTGGCGATCACTTCGTCCGTGACGTGTTCCGGGCGGAGAAACCGCTGGTCGCGCGCGATGCGTGAATCAGTCGGGATGCCTTTGAAATAGCGGTCGGTCAAAAGTCCCTTGCCGAGCGGCGAGAATACGGTGCAACCGATGCCTTCCGCCTCCAGCGTGGCGAGCAACTGCGGTTCCACCCAGCGGTCGAGCATCGAGTAACGCGGCTGGTGAATAAGGCACGGCGTTCCCAACTCACGAAGAATTTTCGCCGCGCGCGCGGTCTCGGCGGGTGGATAATTGGAAAGACCCGCGTAAAGCGCCTTGCCGCTGCGCACCGCGTGCGCGAGCGCCCCCATCGTTTCTTCCAGCGGCGTGTCCGGATCGGGACGATGCGAATAAAATATATCCACATACGGCAAACCCATCCGCTTGAGCGATTGATCCAGCGATGCCAAAAGATTTTTCCGCGAACCCCATTCGCCATACGGCCCCGGCCACATATAGTAACCCGCCTTCGTAGTGATGATGAGTTCATCGCGCCACTGGCCGAGGTCGTCCCGCAAAATTTTCCCAAACGTCTCCTCCGCCGAACCGTCCGGCGGGCCGTAATTGTTTGCGAGATCGAAGCAGGTGATGCCCAGATCAAACGCGCGGCAGGCGATGGCGCGGGCGTTCTCGTAAGAATCCTTTGCGCCGAAATTATGCCAGAGGCCGAGCGAGATCAGCGGCAGCTTGACGCCGGAGCGCCCGCAGCGGCGGTAAAAGTTGGGCGAGTCGTAACGGGTGGCGGCGGGCGAATACATGATGCGTCAGCTTAATGAAGCTACGTTTGCGCTTCGATAAAAATCTCGCCCGCATCAGCGGTGAAATCCCAGCGGCGTTTCGCTGCTCCACGAAACTTTGCCCATCAGCGTGCCGTTAAAACCGTGGCCGCTGCTATCCTCAACCACCACACCGGAACCTTCCGTGAAACGCCAGTTACCCATCAGCCCCGGTTCATCCCCTTTCAATGACTGGTTCAAGTTGGATTCAATCTGCGCCTGCGTCCGCGCCGTCCGCCAGATACGGAGCTCCGCGATGTTGCCATCGAGATCATCCTCGTCCAACCGGTCAATGCCGAGGCGCAGATGATGCGTGGCGTCGTAGAGCAAGGGATTGCCCGCCGGATAAATCTCCCGATCACCCGTCAGCCGGCCGTTGACATAGATGCTGTAATGATTCGCCGTCACCACATAGGCAAGGTGATACCAAGTATCGCCCTGATACGCGTAGGTGGCGTTCGCGTTTTTCAGAACCCAGCGCGCACCGTCGCCGATGTCCGAGTGAAATCGTTTGCCCTGCCGAAACTTGATGTCCATGCCGTATTCATCCGGCGTGCGCGAACTCAAGATCGTCCCGCCCTGCTTCGGCGCGCGATTCAGCGCCCAGCACTCCACCGTGAACGTGCCGGTCAGCGCGCCCGTCGTGACAATGGTAAGATGCCCAAGCTGACCACCGAAGCGGAGTGAGCCGCCCGCACTCGTTGGCAGTAAATTTTTGGCGACTGCCACCGCGTTGGTTGCTGCCGGAACTTTCGCCATCCCGCCGGAACTTTTGTGAAAAATAAAAAATCCCATCACTCCCACCAGCGCCACCGCCAGCAACGTGAGTATCGTCTGAAGCCCGGCACGATTGGCTTTCGGCGGTGGTGTTGACGGGGGCGCTGCCGATTCCGCCGCCGCCGGTTCCGGCGCGATGGATGCCTCAAACGCCTGCGCCTTCAAGATTTCGTAGGCGCCGTTGATTTCCTTGAGTTTCTCCTGCGCCATCAGCCGCAACCGCTCGTCATGCACGAAACGGTCGGGATGCCACACCTTCACCATGTCGCGATACGCCTGCTTGATTTCCTCAGGCGATGCGCCGGGTTTCAATCCCAGCAGTTGGTGATGCTTTGAAAGTTCTTCCATGCGGTGCGTGGCGCATTGTGATGAGCCAACCCGGATTGAATCAACCTCTAAAAGCCGACGCCTGCCCGCTCGTCACGCAATGGGGTTACCTGTCCCCGTTGAACAGCCAAGCGGCAATCCCGCCCAGCAAGCTTCCACCTCCGCCTTCACCACCTCCGCTCCGGGCCCCACCGGCTACTCAACTGCCGCCTAAAAATTTCCATCTACCTTCGGAAAATCCAGTTCCGTAACAGAGCAATCCTCTACTGCTCCCCAAGATTCCTCAACTGCATTGGAACCGTTCCCATCTGCCCTCGAAGATTACCTGACGGCATTGGAAGAAACCCGCTCTGCTCCCGAATAATCCGCATCTACATCGAAGCTTTCCTTGGCTGGAAATAGAATTTCTATCCATGATTTTGAGCATTCCAGCTCTGCCCGGGAACAATCCACCTCGGGTTTGCTTCATTTCCGTGCTGGAAATAGGCTTTCCACAGGTGGTTTAAGCCGAACCAGAACTGGAACCGGGCATTCCGCATCCGGTTTGGAGCGATGCAGCACCGGATCGTAGCAATCCAGTTCGGGAAAACCTCAATCCAGAACCGGATTCTTCCTTCCCAGTTCTGGTCTGAACGTTTCCTTGGACATATTTTTTGATTCTAGCCATTGATATGATAGAATCATTGATGTTTTCTAACAATCCAAAGTGGTATTTGATGAGAACAGATAGGTTTTACAGAGTTCCCGTCCGGTTTTCCCCGAAAGTATCGGGGTGGACGGCTTTTTCTCCGATTCCCCGCGATATTCCGCATTGAGATTCCCCGCAAACCCCCTGCCCGACCATGAAACGACATAAACTTAACTTCGCCAATCGTCCGGTTCACGAACAACTCGCCATCTGCCAGCGCGTCGCCGACAGCGTCGCCCGGCTTCCGACGGAACAACGCGAGCTGCTCGCGGAGATTCCCATCGCCGACTCGACGGAAGCCGCCGCCAAAGCGTGTGCCGCCGTCGAAGCCGCCACGC
>JBEEMY010000081.1:0-7574 GCA_041192415.1 Verrucomicrobiota bacterium
GGAATGTCCGGCGAAGGGAAGATGTCCGATCGTGGCATCGTGAAGTCGCTGGAAATGAAATTGCCGCCGGATGCGGACCCGATGTTGAGCCAGTCCATGACGCAGATGAAAGAATCATTCGCCAGTTCGTCCTCACCGTTTCCCGAAGAAGCCGTCGGCCCCGGCGCGAAATGGGAATACAAGTCGCGCCCCAAAAGCCAGGGTATCACGCTGGATCAGACGATGACGTTTGAGTTGCTCACAGTGGATGGCGACCAACTCACGCTCCGCAGCCGCATCGCCCAAAACGCCACCGGACAGAAAATTGAAAATCCTTCGATGCCCGGAATGAAAATGGATCTCACCAAACTGGTCAGCACCGGCACGGGTGATTCCAGCGTTGACCTCGGCCAGCTCATGCCGCTGACCTCGACGATGGATGAAACCACCGACACGCAGATGTCCATGAACGTCGGCCAGCAAAAGCAGGCGATGAGCATGAAGATGAATGTGAAGGTCAAGTTCGAGGGGAAATGAGTTGGGCGGTGCTGGCCGTGAACTTGACAAACGACGGCGCGCGCGGAGCGACGCGCCCTACCTTCCCCCCAACGGACACAGTTTGACGGGACGCAAAACCGTTCTGATTTCTCCCCGCTTTTAACTTGTTGCGCCCTGTGGCGAATGAGACTGTCTGCGGCTCTTAATTGCTTCTTAATCGAAAACTCAATGAAACTTAAATTCAATTCGCTGGCCGCGTGGTTGCTCGCCAGCTCCCTCACAACTTCCTTCACTACTCACGCCGCCGATGTGCAGCAATACCTCGTGGCCAAGGGGCAGGATTATCGCCAGACGAATGGCGCGGCGGTCTTGTCGTTCACGAATGAAAATCCGTTCCGCTTCATGGCTTCGGTTGCCGCGACCACGACGAACAGCGTGACGAATGTGACGGTGAAATTGCCGAACGCACAACTCCGCACGCTGACAAATTCCGACGGCGAATTTCAACTTGAGCAAGGCTTCTCAAGCAAGAACGCGCTCGACACTAACTACGGGCCGGGCAATTACGTTTTCACCATCCAAGCGGTGAACGACGGGACAAATAAACCAACGTTAAATCTGGCGGCGGAAAATTATCCCGGTCTGCCGAAGCTCGCAAACTGGCCAGACTTGCAAGCGGTGGAACCGGCGTTGCCGCTGGAAGTTTCTTGGGGCGCGTTCACCAATGGCACCACGAATGATTTCATTCAGGTGGAAGTCAACACGCTGACCGGCGAGAACGTGGCGACCACGCCGGATTTGCTGTCGGTGGCCGCGCTCAACGGAACCAGTAACTCCGTGGTGATGCCAGCGAACACGCTGGATTACGGCGTGACTTACCAAGGCCGGTTGCTGTTTGTGAAACGCACGGCGCTCGCACTGACGAATTATCCCGGCGCGTCTGGCGTGGCCGCGTATTTCCGCGAGACAAAATTTCCGCTCGTTACTTTGCCCGCGCCGCCGGTTCACGGACGCATCCAGTTTAGCGTAAGTTCGCAATCCGTGGCGGAAACTGCCGGGGTTGCCAACCTCACGCTCACGCGCGCGGGCACGCAAGGCGTCGTTACCGTGGATGTTCAGACCTTCGGCGGCACAGCCACGGCGGGCGAAGATTACGAATCCATTTTCAACACGTTTCGCTTTGAAGATGGCGAAGCGACGCAGACGGTTTCCGTCACGATTTTGGACGACTATCTTTTGGAAGGCAGCGAGACGGTAAATGTGCGGCTCTTAAATCCCACCGAGCAAGCGGAACTCGGCGACCGCACGAACTTGGTGCTGACGATCACGGATAATGAGTTAGCTGCCGCCGGAAAATTGCAATTCAGCGCGACGAATTATCCCGTGGCGGAATCCTCCAGCAATGTCATCGTGACCGTCAACCGCGTGGGCGGCAGCGCGGGCGTGGTCACGGGAACTTTTTCCGTGGCAGACATTACGGCGCAGGGGCTGGGCGTGGATTACGGCACAGTCGGCGGCACGCTGATTTTTTCCAACGGCGTGACTTCGCGGACGATTTCCATTCCGATTGTCACGGACTCAATTGATGAAACGAACGAAACGTTTCGCGTGCGCTTGACCGCGACGGGCGGCGGCGCGGCCCTCGGCACAAACATCAATTCCACCGTGACCATCACGGATAACGACACGGGCGGCGCGTTTGCTTTCAAACCGGCGACCTACGCGGTGGCGGAGAACGCGACGAATTTTCTCGTCACAGTCATTCGCACCGGCGGCACGGCGAGCGGCGTGACGGTGGATTTTGAAACGCACCGCGGCTCGGCGATTGAGGAAGACGATTACGTCGCCACCAACGGCACGCTGGTGTTTGGCTCGAATGAAGTGACGAAAACTTTCAGCGTGTTCATCAACAACGACACGTTGGCGGAGGGGAATGAATTTTTCACCGTGCAACTGACCAACGCCACCGGCGGCGCGACCATCAGCACCACGAACATTGCCACGCTCACGATCAAGGACGACGAGTCCAGCGTGCGTTTCACCAACGCCAGCTACGTCGTCAGCGAAGGCGTGACCAATCTGCTCCTGAATGTCATCCGCGAGGGCGCGCTCATCACGCCGGTGAGCGTGACGTTCGCCACGGCGGATGATTCCGCGCACGCCGGGGCGGATTACACGGCCACGAACGGCTCGCTGATTTTTCCGACGAACACGAGCGTGCGTTCCTTCAGAATTCCCATCCGCAACAACACCATCGTGGACGGCGCGCGGGCGTTCACGGTCGAGTTAAGCAATCCGTTGAACGGACTTCAGCTTGGCAACCTCAGCACCACCACCGTCATCATCAATGACAACGACGCGGGTGGCGCGATTCGTTTCTCCACGAACAATTTTGCCGTGACTGAAACCGGCACGAACGCCGTCATCACCCTGCTCCGCTCCGGCGGTTTGGCCAGCGGTGTGACGGTCAGGTTCAACGTCGAGGAAGGTTCTGCCGAGGCGGGCGCGGATTATTCCAATGTCACCCAAGTCGTGACCTTCAACGCGGGCGAGACGAACAAAAAAGTTTTCATTCCCATCATCAACGATGCGCTCGTGGAAAATCCGGAAACCGTTTTGCTTTCGCTCGAAGACCCGACCGGCGGCGCGAGTCTGGGCTCCAGCAACCTCACCGCCACGCTGACGATCACGAGCGATGACGTGGGCGGGACGATTAATTTCCTGCGGACAAATTTTTTCGCCTACGAAAATGCGACCAACCTCTACGTCATCGTCACTCGCACCGGCGGCAAGGCAAGCGGCGTGACGGTGGATTACGCCACGCAGTCCGGCGTGGCTTCCTCGGGCGATGACTTTGCAGAAACCAGCGGCACGCTGACGTTTGCGGCGAATGAAACGAATAAACTCATCACGATTCCAATCGTCAACGACTCTTTGGCCGAAGTGAACGAAACATTTTACATCACGCTTTCTGAAGTCACCGGCGGGGCGACGCTCGCCGCGACCAACCCGATTGAACTGATTATCGTGGATGACGAGTCGAGTATCGGCATCGGCAGCAACAATTACACGGTCAGCGAAGGGGCGACGAATCTGGTGGTCACACTCTACCGCACGGGCGCGTTGCTCACGCCGGTCTCGGTGGATTTCAGCACGGTCAACGATTCCGCCGCCGCGCCCGGCGATTTCGTGGCGACGAATGTCACGGTGAATTTTCCCAGCAATGTCATTTCCAAAACTATTCTTGTCCGCATCGTGAACGACACCATTGTGGAAGGCGGCGAATCGTTTGGCCTGCGACTTTCCAATCCGCAGGGCGGAGTGCAACTCAACTTTCTTTCCAACGCCGTCGTCAACATCACCGACAACGATCTCGGCGGGGAGATTCGTTTTAGCACGAATAATTTCACCGTCGCAGAAAACGGCACGAACGCCAGCATCACCTTGCTCCGCAGCGGCGGCTTGGCCAGCGGCGTGACGGTTCACTTAAAAGTTGAGGATGGTTCCGCCGAGGTGAACGCGGATTATTCTAACGCCACGCAGACCGTCACTTTCAACGCGGGTGAAACCAACAAGAAAGTTTTCATTCCGATTATCAACGACACCATCGTCGAAAATCCGGAAACAATTTTTCTAACGCTCGAAGACATTGCGGGCGGCGCCAGCCCCGGCAGCATCACGGCGGCGACGTTGACCATCACGGACAACGATCTTGGCGGTGTCATCAGCCTCGTCAGCACGACGCTTTCGGCCAGCGAGAACGGCACGAACTTCAGCGTCAACGTGAAGCGCACCGGCGGCGCGGCGAGCGGGGTGACGGTGGATTACGCGACCCATTCCGGCACGGCCACAAGCGGAAGTGATTTCAGCGAGACGGACGGCACGCTGACGTTTGGCGCGAATGAAACGAACAAAGTCATTCTCGTGCCGATCCTCAATGACACGTTGGCGGAGGGCAACGAATCCTTCACGCTCGTCTTGAGCGGCGTGAACGGCGGCGCAACCTTGAACCCGACCAACACGGCGACGCTGACGATTGTGGATGATGAATCCAGCATCAGCATCAGCAACGCCGTGGTGAGCGTCAGCGAGAGTGGCACGAATGTCATCGTCACGCTCGTCCGCTCGGGCGCGCTGCTCACGTCGGTCTCGGTGGATTTCGCCACGGTCAACGGCTCGGCCACGGCGGGCAGCGATTACGTCGCGACGAACGGCACGGTGGTTTTCCCGACGAACACGCCGGTGAAACGCATTGTCATTCCGATCATCAACGACGGGGTGATTGAGAATAGCGAGACGTTCAAGTTTTCAATTTCCAATCCGCAAGGCGGCGTGCAACTCGGCACGACGACGAATGAAACGGTGACGATTGAAAACGATGACTTCGCCGGCACGGTGCAGTTCGCGGCGGCGACGTTCAGCGGCACGGAAGGTTCCAACGCCGTCGTCACCATCACGCGCACCGGCGGTTCGGCGGGCGGCGTGTCGGTTTATTTCCAGATGGTCGCCAACTCGGCGTTGCCCGGTTTGGACTACACGAACAAGTCTGGTTACATCAGCTTCGCACCCGGCCAGACGACGACGAACATTCTCGTGCCGCTCGTGGCGGATGCCATTGCTGAATCCACCGAAACGGTGAGCCTGCTGCTGAACATCACGCTCGGCGGACTGGCGCTCGGCACGCCGAGCTTTGCCACGCTGAACATCGCAGACAAACCGGATCCGAATGCGATTCCCGAAGTGGGCGCACCGTTCTTCAGCGCCTCCGTCAATGGCGCGAACATCGCTGGCTTGGCCTTGTCGGCCACCAACTTCGCTGACAACAGCGGCATTGGCGCCAATTCACTGGCCAATGTCAGCGGCTCACATCTGGCTTCACCCTACAGCAGTTTTAGTTTGCTGAACGTCGTGGCCAATAACACCGGCTCCGTGACTCTCCCGAGTTCCACGGCGAATGGCGCTATCACTTACACCTTGGTGAATGGTTTTATCCCCGACATCACCACCTCCGCCGATACGGGCGGCGGCGGCACGGTTAAATTTGATGTGATCAATAAAACCACGAAAACTGTGACGGGTAGATTCGACGTGGTTACGGTCAGTTCAACCACGGGTTTGACTTATCACGTCGTTGGCAGTTTCCGTTACCATTACTAAACCGTTCTTTGCACCAAACGCCCCGCGCACCATGCGCGGGGCGTTTTTGTTTTGTCGCAGTTCCCTTTTTCATGGCTGGCAGAAAATTATTTCATTCAGAAACTGCTGGCGCAACCGATGAGCTTTTGTATTGTTCGTTCGGAACTTAACCAAAACCTACCAATGCAACCTACTGGCGATATTGCTCTCATCGGTCTGGCCGTCATGGGCCAGAATCTCATCATGAATAT
This sequence comes from Verrucomicrobiota bacterium, assembly GCA_041192415.1. Classification (GTDB taxonomy): domain Bacteria; phylum Verrucomicrobiota; class Verrucomicrobiia; order Limisphaerales; family UBA11358; genus UBA11358. The sequence goes on from JBEEMY010000081.1 coordinate 5,865, forward strand.
GAACGACCACGGCTTCACCGTCGTCGCTTACAACCGCACCACCGACAAGGTGGATCATTTTCTCGCGAACGAAGCCAAAGGCTCCAAAGTCCTCGGCGCGCACTCCATCGAGGAGATGATTTCCAAACTCAAGTCACCGCGCCGCGTCATGATGCTCGTCAAAGCCGGTAAGCCCGTGGACGATTTTATCGAACTGCTCGTGCCGCATCTGTCGCCCGGCGACATCATCATTGACGGCGGCAATTCCCTGTTCGACGACACCAACCGCCGCGTGAAATTTTGCGAGAGCAAAGGTCTGTTGTTCGTCGGCACCGGCGTGAGCGGCGGCGAAGAAGGCGCGCGCAAAGGCCCCAGCATCATGCCCGGCGGTTCGCCCGCCGCATGGCCGTTCGTGAAAGATATTTTCCAAGCCGTCTCCGCGAAAGTGGAAGGCAATGTTCCCTGCTGCGACTGGGTTGGCGAAGGCGGCGCGGGGCATTATGTGAAGATGGTTCACAACGGCATTGAATACGGCGATATGCAGCTCATCTGCGAAGCCTACAACATCATGAAGAACGGCCTCGGCATGAGCGCCGACGAGATGCACACCGTCCTCGCGGAGTGGAATTTGGGCGAACTGGATTCCTATCTCATCGAAATTTCCCGCGACATTCTCGCCAAGAAAGACGAAGACGGTTTGCCGCTCGTGGATAAAATCCTCGACACCGCCGGACAAAAAGGCACGGGCAAATGGACGGTCATCAATTCGCAGGATTTGGGAATTCCCATCACGCTCATGGCCGAAGCGGTTTTCTCCCGCTGCATTTCCGCATTGAAAGAAGAACGCGTGAAAGCCGCGCGCAAACTCAAAGGCCCGCGCCCCTTCCTCACGAGCATCGCCGCAAATCCCGAACGCAAAAAAGCGTTCATCAACGACATTATGAGCGCGCTTTACGCGTCGAAAATCGTCAGCTACGCGCAGGGTTATATGCTCATGCGCGCGGCGGCGAAGGGATACGGCTGGCATCTGAACTACGGCGGCATCGCCCTCATGTGGCGCGGCGGCTGCATCATCCGCTCACGTTTCCTCGGCAAGATCAAGGAAGCCTACGACAACAATCCCAAGCTCTCGAACTTGCTGCTCGATGATTATTTCCGTGGCGAAATCAAGAAGTCGCAGAAAGGCTGGCGCAACATCGTCGCGACGGCAGCGAAAAAAGGCATTCCCGTTCCCGCCTTCAGCACCGCGCTGGCGTTCTACGACCAATACCGTTCCGCTGTGTTGCCGGCGAACCTGCTGCAAGCGCAGCGCGATTACTTCGGCGCACACACCTACGAACGTGTGGACAAACCGCGCGGCGAATTCTTCCACACGAACTGGACCGGTCGCGGAGGCACGACCAGCAGCAGCACTTACAACGTGTAATTTTTTGCGTAGCAGCGGACGTGAGTCCGCTCTAATCAAAAAATGAGCCGGCTCACACCGGCTGCTACAAAATTCAAAAAGCGCGCAACTCCGGTTGCGCGTTTTTTTATTTTCAAATCCTTCGCCACCTTCGCGCCCTTCGCGCGACCCAAAAAGGTTTGTTTGACGGACGATTCCGCAACGGTAAAATTTCCGCATGGCACAAGTTGAATTGAAGATTGAAAAACTCACCAACGGAACCGGCGCGGCTCCCAAAAAAGGCGACACCGTGACCGTCCACTACACCGGCACATTCACCGACGGCA
>JBEEMY010000082.1:0-8180 GCA_041192415.1 Verrucomicrobiota bacterium
GGATTACTGCTCCGGCGCGCTGTTCGCCACGCGGCGTGAACTGTTCAAAAAACTCGGCGGCTTCGGCGCGGAGTATCGGCCCGGTTATTACGAGGACACGGATTACTGTTTCAAAGTGCGCGCGGCTGGGTGCAAAGTTTATTTCCAGCCGGAGAGCGCGGTCGTGCATCGCGAAGGCGGCACGGCGGGAACCGACACGGCCAAGGGGATGAAACGTTTTCAGGTCATCAACCAGAAAAAATTTCTTACACGCCACGCCGAGGCACTGAAACTTCAGCCGCCGCATCCGGGCTGGTCAAATGACGTCGCGCTCAAATCACTCGCGTGGCGGAATCCGAAACGCGTGTTGGTCGCGGCTTACAACCCGCCGGAATTTGACCGCGACAGCGGCTCGAAACGCATTCTCGACCTCATCGAATTGCTCATCACCGACGGTTGGAGCGTGACGTTCCTCGCGCAAAAATGGACGCCCTCGCCGCGCTACACGCGGCTGTTGCAGCAGATGGGCGTGGCGGTTTTTGACGGACGGCACACGCCGACGGAAGAGTTGCTCGCGCTGCTGAAGTTTGAAATCGCGCTGCTCGCGTTCTGGCCGGTGGCGGAAACGTATTTGCCTGCGTTGCGAAAAGTTTCGCCGCAGACCCGCGTCATCGTGGACTCGGTGGATCTGCATTTTCTCCGTGTGGCGCGTGGGGTTTTCAAAGAGGCAGCGGACAAAAAATCTGTGGGCGCGCTCACTGGCAGCTACGGTTCGAACACGATGCGCGAACTGAACTTTCGCAGCCGGGATTGTCTCATTCTGTTGCCGACATGGAGCGCAGTGCGGATTCGCCACTGCCGCTGGCCGAACGGCGCGGGATTGTTTTCATGGGTTCATTCCGCCATCTGCCGAACATCGGCGCGGTAGAATTTTTGTGCAAAGAAGTTTTGCCGCACTTGAATCCGGCGCTCACCGCGCGGCATCCAATTTATATTCTCGGCGAAGGCATGACGGACGAAATCCGCGCGCTCGCCGACGGATTGCCGCAGGTGCAAATGGTCGGCTGGGTGCCGAGCGTGCTGCCGTATCTCGAGCGCGCGCGGCTCTCGGTGATTCCGCTGCGCTTCGGCGCGGGCACGAAACGCAAACTGCTCCAGACCATCGTCGCCGGCACGCCAGCGGTGTCCACGACGTGTGGCATCGAAGGCTTCGGACTCACAGATGGCCAGCACGTTCTTGTTGCGGATGAAGGAAAAAATTTCGCTGCCACCATCGCCCGGTTGCTCACCGACAATTCGCTCTGGCAAAAGCTTTCAACGCAAGGCCGTGAGCATTTGTTGGCCACGCACGGGCGCGACGCGGTGCTGGAGCAACTGCGCGCCGCTATCGCTGCCGCGAAAAGTGCGCCGTCGAAAATCAGTCTCGAAAAACCGGTAACGGTGGTCGGCACGCCCACGCGGATTGACAAACAGCAATACGGCGAACTCATCGGCGACATCCGCCAGCTCGTGGAAAAACATCTGCCGAAGCGCGCGAAAGTCATCGTCGCAAGCAAGGGCGATGACGCATTGCTGCAACTGAACGGCTGCGCCGGGCTGCATTTTCCGCAGGACAAAAAAGGCGTTTACGCTGGGCATCATCCGGCGGACGGCGCGGATGCCATCGCGCAACTCGAAGCCGTTCGCAAACGCGGCGGGGAATTTTTTCTGCTGCCCGGCACGTCCCTCTGGTGGCTCAATCACTACCAGGAACTAGCTGCACACCTCACCGCGCACTACACCGAAATCGCCCGCGATAACGCGGTGTGCGTGCTGTTTGACTTGCGCGTGAAGCGCGCCGCGCCGGTCGTCAAAAAAATTATCACCGAACTTTCCGACGTGCGGCTCATCGCGTTTTATTTGCCGCAGTTCCATCCCATTCCCGAAAACGACGCGTGGTGGGGCGAAGGTTTTACCGAGTGGACGAACGTCGGTCGCGCCCAGCCGGCGTTCGACGGACACCATCAGCCGCAACTTCCGTCCGACCTCGGCTTTTATGATTTGCGGCTCGCCGACACGCGCGCCGCGCAGGCGGAACTCGCCCGCGCGCACGGCGTCCACGGCTTTTGCTACTACCATTATTGGTTCGGCGGCAAACGGCTTTTGGAGCAGCCGTTCAACGACGTGCTAACGAGCGGCCAACCGGATTTTCCATTTTGTTTGTGCTGGGCGAACGAGCCGTGGTCGCGGTGTTGGGATGGTCAGGCGGAAAATATTTTACAGCCGCAAATCTATTCGCCCGCAGACGACGTGGAGCATATCCGCTGGCTCATTCCGGCGTTGCGCGATCCCCGCGCGATTCGCATCGAAGGCAAGCCGGTGTTCGTTGTGTATCAAGGTCGTGACTTGCCTGACCCGGCGCGCACGGTGGAAACGTGGCGGCGCGAAGTGGCGGCGGCGGGCTTGCCGGGAATTTATTTGATGAGCGTCGAGACCGGCTGGGACGAAGGCTGGGACGCCACGCAAGTTGGCTTCGATGCGAAAATTTTATTCGCGCCACAGTTCACCACGCTCGGAAATTCCGGCGCGGAAATAAAAATTCCCGGCAAAGAAAAATTGCGCGTGTTCGATTATCAAAAAGCGTGGCCCGCGCTGGCAAATCCCGCGCCGGTAAATTATCTGCGCTACGAAACCGTCTGTCCCGCGTGGGATAATTCTGCGCGGCGCGGCGACGAAGCGTGGGTGCTGCACAACGCCACGCCCGCCGCTTACGAGCAATGGTTGCGCGAAGCCGTCACGCGCGCGGCGGCGCGTCCCGCGAACCAACGCGTCGTTTTCCTAAACGCGTGGAACGAATGGGCCGAGGGCGCGCATCTGGAACCGGATTTGAAAAACGGCCGCGCGTATCTCGAAGCCACGCAACGCGCGCTGCTCGTCGAACGCGCGGTTGCCCACAAAAAAGTAAAATTAAAATGAGCGAAACCAAGACACCTTCCCTGAAGCCGCTGACCGTTTTTCTCGGCCCGCCCGGTTCTGGCAAATCGAAACGCTTCATCGAACTGGTCAACGCCGCGCACGCGGCCAAGCAACCGGCGGCGACCTTTGCGTGCAGTGAATCGCCGTGGATGCGTGAGCGCGATTCCGTCCAGCGGCAGCGGCTCCTCGGCTGCCGCGAGCCGGGGTTGCTTTGCAAGCTGGATCATTTTGTTTCCACGGCGGACGCGGTGAAAATTCTTTCATCCATTCAACCGGGCACGCTCGCCGCGTTTGAAGAAGCTCATTATTTCTCACCAGAAATCGCTGACGCTTGGCTGGCGGCCAGTGCGCGCGGCGTAGAAGTGCTGGCCTGTATGCCGTCCGCCCCGCAGCGTGACCGGCTGCGTTCCCATCCGCGCGCCGAGACGAATTTCATCACGACCTGCGAGCAGTGTAAAACGGGCGACGCCACCACGTTCATCATCGTGCCGGGGCAGGACGCGACGAAATCGTTGTGCGAGCCGTGTCTGCAAAAGCTGACGGCGGACGCGCGGCAGCAGATTGTGGAACGGTTGCAATCACAGGCGCCATATCCGGGCGAGCGGACAATTTATCAGCCGGTAGAAATTTCCGAATGTGACGGCTGGAACGTGCTGCGGCCGGATTCAAAACGGCGCGTGGAAATCATGACGGACATTTTTCGCGAACTGGATTTGCTCGCGGAAATAAAATTGGGCGGCATGAGTTATCTCGACGTGGGCTGCAACACCGGCTTCTTCTGCCACCATTTGCGGCAACTTGGTTTTCATTGCGAGGGCGAGGATGTGGTGAAGGTGGATATCGAATTGGCGCAAATCATGGATTCATTTTTGTGGCGCGACCGCAATGTGTTTGTCGCGAAGGATGCGTATGACTTTTTGCGCGACTCGCAGGAGCGGATGTTTGATGTGACTTCGGCGTTCGCGATTTTTCAATGGCTGATGATCCAGACCAACGCGCAGCGCGGCATTGACTGCCTGCAATGGCTGTTCGCCAAGACGCGCCGCGTGTGTTTCATCGAGATGGGCTATTCGGCGGAGGCGCAATACAAAGACAAACTGCCCATCAACATTGACCGCGCGTGGGTGGAAAATATCATGCGCGAGCAGGGCGGCTTCGCAGAGGTTCGCGTTTTTCCCGCTGGTGAAAAGCACGGCGTGTCGCGCGATTTGTTTGTCGGCATCAAGCCAAGCGTTCACAAATAATTCAAGCCATGAACCGACGCGCGCGACTCATCGCCTTTCATCTGCCGCAGTTTCATCCCACACCGGAGAACGACGCGTGGTGGGGACGCGGTTTCACCGAGTGGACGAACGTGGCAAAATGTCAGCCGCAGTTTCTCGGCCACGACCAGCCGCGCCTGCCCGCCGATCTGGGCTACTACGATTTGCGTTTGCCCGAAGCCCGTGCCAAGCAAGCTGCGCTTGCCCGCGAACACGGCATCGAGGCTTTCTGCTACTGGCATTATTGGTTCGGAGGCAAACGGCTTTTAGAGCGGCCGGTGAATGAAATTCTCGCGCGCGGCGAACCGGATTTTCCGTTCTGTCTGGCGTGGGCAAACGAAACGTGGTCGCGCCGCTGGCTCGGTGAGGAGCAGGACATCCTTGCGAAGCAGGTTTATTCCGCCGAGGACGATAAAGCGCACGCCGCGTGGCTCGCCGCTGCGTTTGCCGACCCGCGCTACCTGCGCTTTGACGGCCATCCAGTCTTCGGAATTTATCGTCCCGGTGATTTGCCCGATCTCAAACATTTCGCCAATGCTGTCCGCGCCGCGTGCAAAAAAAAGAAACTGCCCGCGCCACACCTCATCGGCATCAACTCGCATCACCACGCCGACTGGCGCAAACATGGTCTGGATGCGAATCTTGACTTCGAGCCGCAGCTCGGCGTGATGCCGAACGTCATGGCTCCCGGCCTGAAAGTTTTTGACTACGCCACCGGGCGCAGGCTCATGCACCAGCGCAAGCGCGATTACGAATTTCATCCGTGCATCTTCACCGGTTGGGACAACACGCCGCGACGCGGCAAGAACGCTATCATCTTTGTGGATTCCACGCCGGAAATTTTTGCGGAAGGCTTGGACGAAATGATCCGCTCCGTGGAGGCGAGGCCATTTGAGCAGCGTCTCGTCTTCGTCAACGCGTGGAACGAATGGGCCGAGGGAAATTATCTGGAGCCGGATCAAAAGCGTGGCCGCAGCTATCTCGAAGCCGTGCGCCGGGTGAACTGCGGCGCATGAAACGCCCGCTGGTCATCGTCAGCGGCGCGCTGGCCAACAAGCCCGGCAACGGCGGCAACGCATGGAGCCGCATGAGCTGGGCGCGCGGTTTCGAGCGGCTCGGCTGCGAAGTATTTTTCATCGAGCAACTCCATTCGTTCTCGTCCTCGAAACCGCAAGCGGATTTCTTCCGCGCCACGATGGAACAATTCGGCCTCGCGCAAAATTCCGTGCTACTCGCTGGCAACGAAGTCCTCCACGGCCCGCCGCTCGCGGAACTTGTGAAGCGCGCCAAGGAATCCGCGCTGCTGTTCAACTTGAGCGGCCACCTCACGCAGCCGGAAATTTTCTCCGCTGCCCGCTGCAAACTTTACTACGACGACGACCCCGGCTTCACCCAGTTCTGGCACGCGCAAGGCGCAGACCTACGGCTCGCGAGCCACGATTTCCATTTCACCATCGGCGAGAACATTGGTTTGCCCGGCTGCCCAATTCCAACTGGCGGAATCAAATGGCGGCACACCCGCGCGCCGGTGGTGCTGGCTGACTGGCCGGTGTGCGCGCCAAAAAGTTTTGACCGCTTCACCACGATTGCAAGCTGGCGCGGCGCGTTCGGCCCGGTGATTCACGAAGGGAAAACCTACGGCCTCAAGTGCCACGAGTTCCGGAAATTTTTTGAACTGCCGCAGCGCGTGAAACCGGTTTGCGAAGTGGCCTTGCAAATTCATCCGGCAGACAAAAAAGATTTGGATGCGCTACTCGCGCACGGCTGGCGCGTCATCAAGCCGCAAACGGTGGCGCACGATTGCGATTCGTTTCGCAGTTACATCCAGAATTCCGCCGCTGAATTTTCGCCCGCGCAGGGAATTTACGTTAATACCAACTCCGGCTGGTTCAGCGACCGCACGGTGCGTTACCTAGCGAGCGGTCGTCCGGCGCTCGTGCAGGAAACCGGTTTTAGCCAGCACATCAAAACTGGTGCGGGGCTGCTCTCGTTCCGCACGTTGGAAGAAGCCGTCGAGGGCGCGCGAAAAATTTCGGTCGACTACGCGTTCCACTGCCGCGCCGCGCGTGAAATCGCCGAGAAGTTTTTTGACGCGGACAAAGTGGTCAGCAAGCTGGCGAGTGAAATCGGCTTAGAAATTTAAGCGCCCTGCGTCAGCACTTCCGTCACCGCCGCGACCACATCTTCCACGTCCTGCTCCGTCAACTTCGCCGAGAGCGGCAGCGACACCGTGGTTTCACCGATGGTTTTTGCGTTCAGAAAATCCTTCGGCCGCCAGCCGAAACGCGTTTGATACACCGGATGGACGGGAATCGCACGGTAGTGAACGCCCGTGCCGATGTTGCGCCGGTGCAGCGCGGTGACGAACTGGTCACGCGAAAGCGGCGCGCGTTTCGGGTCGAGCAGCAGCGTGTAAAGATGCAAGCCGTGGCGCGAATTTTTCTCAAACGGCGCGGGCAGCGTCACTGGCAGATTCGCGAACGCGGCATTATATTTTTCCCAGATGACGAGGCGACGCTGCCAATTTTCTTCCACGCGCCGCATCTGGTGGATGCCGATGGCCGCCGACAAATCCATCATGTTGTATTTGAAGCCGACCTCGACGACATCGTAATGCCGGTAGCCCTCGTCGGAAAAACGTTTCCAGGCATCCTGTGACATTCCGTGCAGCGCGAGCATTTTCACCCGCGCGGCGATTTTTTCATCCCGCGTCAAAATCATCCCGCCTTCGCCGGTGACGACGTTCTTGGTGGAATAAAAACTCAACACGCCGCAGTCGCCAAACGTGCCGGCTTTGCGCCCCTGAAATTCCGTCTCAATGGCGTGCGCGCAGTCTTCGATAATTTTCAGCCCGTGTTCCAGCGCAAGCGCGCCCAGCGCAGCCATGTCACACGCGCGCCCGGCGAAATGCACGGGCAGAATGGCCTTGGTGCGCGGCGTGATTTTCGGGCGGACGGTTTCGGCGGTGAGGTTGAACGTGTGCGGGTCAACATCCGCCAGCACCGGCGTCGCGCCCGCATGGATGACCGCGTTGACCGTCGCGCAAAACGTCATCGCGGGGACGATGACTTCATCGCCGGGCTTCAGGTCGAGCGCGAGGCAGCTCAAATGCAGGCCCGCCGTGCAAGAGTTCACGGCGACGGCGTGCGGCACGCCTTTATATTCCGCGACGAGTTTTTCAAACGCCGCCACTTTCGGTCCGGTGCCAAGCCACGCCGCGCGCAGGCTGCCAACGACTTCCTGAATCTCCGCCTCTTCGATGAGCGGTTGGCCGAAGATCAGGTAGTCCGAGCGCATGGCGGATGCTACCGCGTCGCCTGCACAATTGACAACGGTGTTGTTTCCATCATCGTTAGGCCATGCCCGCCAGCGTTGCCAGTCAGCACAACGACCGGAAAATCGCAGCCACTGCGCCGAGCGACTTGACACTGCAAATCGTCAAGGAGATCGCCGCGCGCCCTTACGTTCCCTCGGCGGAACTCTGTCACAAATTCGAGATCACCCGCACAGAGTTGAAGAATGTCTATGCCCACGCCCGCATTTGCCCGACAGCGCAAGGATTGTTCGTCAAGTCGCCGTTCTTCTACCTGACGAAAGTTTTGGAACGCTTGGGCAAAGATAAAGCCCGCACCATTCCGATTTTGCACGGCGAAATTCCGCAGCCGCCGTTCGAGGTGCTGGAACTTTTCATCAGCGCGGACTGCAATGTGAATTGCACCTTCTGCTACCGCCGCGACCGCGACTACGGCGACCAACGGATTTTGTCCACGGCAGAATTTCTCGCCATCATCAACGAGTTCGCCGACCTCGGCGGACGGCAGATGGATGTGAGTGGCGGGCTGGAACCGCTGCTCTCGCCGGCCATCGCGGATGTTTTCAAGGTCGGCATCGCGCGCGGCCTGCGCGTGAACCTCTACACCATCGGCAACGCGCTGCACAATCCGAAGATCGCCGACCCGCTGATGCAGCTCTCGCAAATCCGCG
>JBEEMY010000083.1:0-7529 GCA_041192415.1 Verrucomicrobiota bacterium
CAGGCTCGGCGACGCGCTCGCGGTGGCGGAGCCGCTGCTGGAAACGTTGCGCGAACATTCGGCGGTGATCCGTTGCAGCACGGCGGGAAGCTTGCGGCGGTTCAAGGAAATTTGTGGCGACATTGATTTGCTGGCGTCGTCGAAAAAAGCAGCAGACGTGATTGAATTTTTTGTGACGCAGCCGGGCATCGTGAAAATTTTGGCGCAGGGTGAAACGAAGGCGAGCGTGATTCTCGAAGGCGGCATTCAGTGCGATCTGCGCGTGGTGAGTGATGCGGAGTTTCCGTTTGCGCTGGCGTATTTCACGGGCAGCAAGGAGCACAACATCGTGATGCGGCAGCGCGCTATCCAGCGCGGCCTGCGGCTGAATGAATATGGCTTGTTCAAGTCCAAAGAGGAAACGCGCGATGCGAAGTTGCTGGTGGCGTGCAAGACGGAGGATGAAATTTTTGAGAAGCTGGATTTGGTTTTTGTGCCACCAGAGTTGCGCGAGGATCACGGCGAGTTTTTAGCGGCGGAGAAAAATAATTTACCCAAGCTCATCGAGTGGACGCAGCTCAAAGGCGCGTTGCACAATCACTCGACGTGGAGCGATGGCAAGAACACGCTGGAAGAAATCGCAGAATACATGGAGGAGCTTGGGTTGGAGTATTGGGCCATCACGGATCACTCGAAGGCATCGTTTCAGGCGAACGGCCTCGACGTGAAACGACTGCGCGAACAGATCGTGGAGATTAAAAAGTTGAACGAGAAAATCGCCGCACGCGGGAGCGACTTTCGTTTGTTGACCGGCAGCGAGGTAGACATTCTCAAGGACGGGCTGGATTTTCCGGACGACGTTTTGGCAGAACTGGACGTGGTGGTGGCCAGTCTGCACGTTGCGGGTAGCGACGAGGCGGAGAATACCAAACGACTTATCCGCGCGGCGGAGAATCCGCACGTCCACATCCTTGGTCATCTGACGGGGCGGCTGTTGCTGGAGCGTGAGCCGTATCCACTGAACGTCCATGCGGTGATTGACGCCTGCGCGGCGACGGGGACGTGGATTGAGCTGAATTGCAACCCGTGGCGGTTTGATTTGGACTGGCGGCATTGGTTTTACGCGAAGAGCAAAGGCGTGAAGTGCGTCATCAACCCCGACGCGCACCGAAACGCGCACGCGGGATTCATGCGGTTGGGTGCGGGCATGGCGCGAAAAGGTTGGCTGGAACAAAAAGACGTCATGAACACTCTAAATTTGAAGATGTTGAGGGAAAAATTGTGTCGGGTGTCGGAACGGTAATCGGGCATGCAGCACAAAACTGTCAATCAGGTGTTCACCCACCTGTTATAATGTGAATAAATTGGAAAAAATAATTTTGACGCAAGGCTGGTCAGGCGATAGCCTTGCCATTGTCATCGGTTGTCAGCACTGTTTTTGAACTTCAGAAGAGTGCGGCGGTCGAACCCCGGAAAACTAGACGTATTATGAAGAAATTTTTTGTGTCCACAGGGCTGGCAGCTATTAGTGCTGCTGGGTTGCAGTCCGTTTCCGCCCAAGGTTTGGATATCGTTTCGCCGAAGGCGTGGAGTGTGTCCGGCACGCTGCGCGGTTTTTACGACGATAATTACAATATTGCGCAAACCAGCAAGGGCACTTGGGGCGCGGAAATTTCGCCGTCCGTTTCCGTGAACATTCCGCTCCGGCAGACGAGCTTGGGCTTTCGCTACTACTACACGCTTTACTATTACAATGACCGGGATTCCATGCATCTGGATCCGTTTGATCAGGCGCATCAGCTTGAGTTCTGGCTGGATCACGCCATCAATCAGAATTGGAAGATTAAAGTAACTGATCATTTTGCCATCGGTCAGGAACCGGAGCTGTTCCAGTCGGCTGGCCCGAGCACACCGGCGGTCAATTACCGCATTAATGGCGACAACTTGGCCAACACGGCGAATATTTCGTTGGATACGCAGTGGACGCGTAATTTAAGCACCTCCTTGAGCTACGCAAATAATTATTACGACTACGATAATTCAGGGGCGCCGGTTGCGTTAGATGGCACTCTGAACTATTTGGGGTTTTATCCGGTAAGCACACCGGGTTTCAATGACGGCATATTGCGTCGTATAGATGGTGCGCCCAGCCTGTCCGGTTCTTTGGATCGAATGGAACAAAATGTTGGGCTGGATTTAGGTTGGACGTTCAGCCCGGAGACTAAAATTTCTGTGGGATACACTTTCAGTTGGGTGAATTACCTCGGAAATGAGCCGATTGCAGTTTTCAATTATGTTGATGCTGCGTTTGCTGCTCGCTCCCTTGTCTATTACAGCAACTCCCGCGACAGTCGTTCTCACAATGCCCACATTAGTTTGAAGCACCAATTGACGGCGAACATCAATTTGGCTTTGTCTGTTGGGGCTTCTTACAACGATAGCTATAACGACCCGATTACCCATTCCACATCAATCTCGCCGTCGGCCAACGCCTCCATCAGCTACACCTACATTCCGGGATCATATCTCCAGCTTGGTGTCTCTCAAGGCGAGAACTCAACTGACGTGGTGCAGCCGGGGTTGGATGGCAGCATTACTCAATACCAGCACAGCACGTCGGTCTATGCTGACTTGAATCATCGCTTCGACGAAAAATGGACCGGCACGCTCATCGGTCGGTTTAATTATTCTACCTTTGAAGGTGGCGCCGCCAATTCTGAATCAGACATGGCCTACAATGTCGGGCTAAATTTTGACTATAAAATTTCCCGTCATTTCTCCGCTGATGCGGGCTACAATTTCGACTACTTGGTCTCTGGTCTTGATGGTCGCGGCTTCACTCGCAACCGGGTTTATTTAGGGTTGTCTGCGAACTACTGAAGCAGTATCCAGCCAAATGATTTGAACACAACGCAGGGAGCCGTGTCAAAAACGGGCTCCCATTTTATTTTTTATCAGCCATGGAACAAACTCAACCGACTGCGCCAATGACGACTGCCTCACCCGAGGCGCGTCTGCATTTTCTGGATTACTGGCGGGTCATCCGCATCCGCAAGGCGATTATCATCACGGTATTTTTGATCACGGCCATTATCGCTACGGCGGTGACATTCATCTTGCCGGAATCCTACGCCAGCACGGCAACCATCAAGGTGGAACCAGACGGCGGTATCATCGGCGGTTTCGGCCAGCGCGCGGCGACTGATTCCGTTTACGACCCTTATTTCATTCAGACCACCTTTGAACTCATCAAATCCCAACTGGTGTTGAGCAACGTCATTGCCTCAATGAATTTGAACGACGTGTGGGGCAAAAAGTATTTCAACGGTGAAATGCTCAAGACCACGGAGACGCTGGAAATTCTCAAGGGGCGTATGGGGCTGGCACCGGTGCGCAACACCAAGTTGATTACCGTGACGGTTTATGGTGAGGACAAGAACGAGGCGGCGGCCCTGGCAAATAACATTGCCGAGGCTTACAAAAATTATCGCGTGCAAAACATCCGGACGCTGACCGAGACGGGCTTAAAAGTTTTGCAGAACCAATACTTCGAAGAATCCAATCGCATCCAGAGTGTTCAGGAAAATGTAGATTTGACGCGTCAAAGGCTGGGAATTCTTGATATCGCCTCCAGCACTGCGCCAACGCCTTCCATGGATCAAAACCAAGTGCATGAGATTCACGTCCAGATGATGGAAGGCAAAAAAATATACGATGAGCAGGTGGTGCAATACGCCGCCTTAAGTTCGATTTACGCCACCAACCCGCTGACATTGTGTGACGTTTTGCCGACCGTTTATCCGGATGCCGCGCTTTCGGCCATGGTTGATAAATTGCACGAAGCGCAGCAAAACGAAAGCCGGTTGCTCGTGGATTATCCATCAAACAATTTGCAAGTGGTTCGCGTCCACACTTTGATTGAGCAGTTGAAAGGCGAAATCAACGACCGGTTATCCGGTTTCATGAAGGGCTTGGAAACCAAGTTGAGCACTACCAAGGCCTCTTTGGATTCGTTGACGCAACAAGTCGAGACGGCCAAGACGAATGACTTTGCCAACGCCATCAAGTTCCAGCCCTACTACGACGAAAAGGTGAAGCTCACCCAGATGCAGGAAGTGCACAAGATGCTCTACCTGAAAATCAAGGCACTCGAAGTGGATTTGGGCATTCCAACCACCACGATGGTGCAAATCACCGATGCCGCCGAACCGGGCAAGGCCCCGGTCAAGCCGAACAAGCCGGTCAACATCGTGCTCGGTCTTATTTTTGGTTTGATCATGGGCGTTGGTCTGGCGTTCTTCATCGAGTATCTCGACACGAGCGTGAAGACGATTGATGATGTTGAGCGCACCTTTCAAGCGCCCGTGCTCGGTGTCATTCCGCAAAACATTGGCTACCTCTTGGAAGAAGGTTCCGAGAGCAAACATGCCGAGGCTTACCGCGTCTTGCGAACTAATTTGCTGTTCTCGCGACAGGACGAAAAACTCAATACCATCGTCGTGGTCAGCGCCGGCGCGGGCGAAGGCAAGTCCACCACCACGCTCAACCTCTCCACCGTATTCGCGCAAGCCGGCAACCGCGTGCTCATCGTGGATTCAGATTTGCGCCGCCCCACGTTGCACAAATTGTTCAAGGTGGCCAACAACCTCGGCCTCACGAACTATCTGCTCAAGCAGAACACCATCGCGGAAATTGTGCAGACGACGAATGTGCCGAACCTTGATTTCATGGCCAGCGGCAAGCTGCCGAACAGTTCCATGGGCATCCTTGGTTCCGCCCAGATGAAGGAGATGATTGCCGAACTGCGCCAGCGCTATGATTTCATCTTCTTTGATTCACCCCCGATTCTCGGCGTGAGCGATGCCTCGATTCTCGCGAGCGAAGTTGACCTCGTCATCCAGGTCATTCAATACCGCCGTTACCCGCAGCCCATGACCATTCGCGCCAAGCAGATGATTGAAAAGGTCGGCGGCAACTTTGTCGGCATCGTCCTCAACAACATCAATATGTCGCAGGACGAAGGCTACTATTACTACAGCGGCTACTACCACGACTACTATTACTCTCGCAGCGCCAGCGAACAGGAAGCCGAAGCCAAGGCGGCGGCCGATAAGGACGGCGAAGGTGACACCGAAATCAGTGTCAAACCCAAGAAGTCTTGACGCGCACCGTCGCTTCTTAAAAATTACCGCTGATGAAAGTTTACCGTATGCTGTTTTCAGAAAAAAAATCTTTGAAAGTTCTTTGTGCCACGCCGCTGCTCGCGCTGGTTCTGGCCGGGTGCGCGGCGGACGATTATTCCAAGGTCATGCAACAGCCCAAGACCGAAGATATCAAACTCGCCGAAGTCGCCCGCTTGCACAGTGGCGACACCATCACCATCGCCTTCGATGGCGTGCCTGATTTGCCGATGGCTGCGGAAAAAACCATCAACGAAGACGGCACAATTACCCTGGCCGACATCGGTTCTTTCCAAGCTGCTGGGCAGTCCAGCGGTGAGCTTGAAAAAACCATCCACGACAAATACGTTCCGAAATTTTACAACCACCTCACCGTCACTGTGAAGGCTGGTGAACGCGTGTTTTATGTCCGAGGCGAAGTGGGCACAAAAGGTCGGTCGGTTTATGTCGGTCAAATCACTGTCACCAAGGCCATCACGTCGGCTGGCGACTTCACGGACTTTGCTAACCACAAAAACGTCCTGCTCGTCCGCGCCAGCGGCCAGCGCTTTACCATTAATTGCGATGCCATCTTGCGCGGCGAGGCTCCCGATCCGCCGGTTTATCCGGGCGATCAGATTGAAGTCCGGCGTCGCCGCTTCTGATGATTCAGCTCCGCATCCTTTCCGGCCAACTGGCGGGCGAAACCATTTTCGTCCGCCAGTTTCCTTTTGGCATCGGCCGCTCGGCGCACGATGACCTGCGGCTGGAAGACGACGGCGTGTGGGAAAACCACCTGAATATAAAATTCAATAAGCGGGAAGGCTTCATCCTCAAAGCTGCGCCGGAAGCATTTTGCGCCGTGAACGATGAGCCGCAAAATTCCGTGCGCCTGCGCAACGGCGACCTCCTCTCCTTCGGCTCCGTCAAAATCCAATTCTGGCTCGCGCCGGCCAAATTGCGCGGCTTGAAGTTGCGCGAACTGTTCGTCTGGCTGTTGCTCCTCGGCCTCACCGTGGCGCAACTCATCGTGGTGGCGAAACTGTGCCGGTGATGCCAGTTTGTTTCTCTGCGCTCTCTGCGCTCTTTGCGGTTAAATAAATCAGTGCCGGAAATGCCGCGCGCCCGTGAACGCCATCGCCATGCCGCGCGCATCTGCCGCCGCGATGACTTCCGCGTCCTTCACCGAGCCGCCCGGCTGAATCGCCGCCGTCGCACCCGCATCCGCCGCCGCGATGAGACCGTCGGGAAACGGAAAGAACGCATCACTACAAACCACGCTGCCTTGCAAGGCCAGTTTCGCCTCGCCCGCCTTCCACACCGCGATGCGGCTGGAATCCACGCGGCTCATTTGCCCCGCGCCCGTGCCGAGCGTGTGCCCTTCGCCGACGTAGAGAATCGCGTTTGATTTCAAGTGTTTCACCACGCGCCAGCCGAACAGCATCGCTTTCAATTCCGCCGCCGTCGGCTGCCGTTGCGTGACGATTTTCAAATCAGTCAGGGTCGTCACCTTCAAATCGCGTTGTTGCAAGAGGAATGAATCCGCCCCCACGCTGCGCACATCCCACGGCTGCGCTGCGAGCGGAGACTTGGAAATTTCCAGCAGCCGCAGATTTTTTTTCTTCTGCAAAATCGCCAGTGCCTCCGGCGTGAACGACGGCGCCACGATGACCTCGCTGAAAATTTCCGCGATGGCCTCCGCGCACGCCGCATCGAGCGGCTGGTTCACCGCGATGATGCCGCCGAACGGCGCTTGCTTGTCCGTGGCGAACGCCTTGGCCCACGCCTCACGCAAGTTTGCGCCCTGGCCGACGCCGCACGGATTCGTGTGTTTGAGAATCGCCAGCGTCGGGATTTCATCGCGGAATTCTGCGATCAGCGCCGCCGCCGCCGTGAGATCCAAAATGTTGTTGTAGGAAAGTTCCTTGCCGTGGAGTTGCTTGAAATACTCCGAGAATTTTCCGTAAAGCGCCGCCGTCTGGTGCGGGTTCTCGCCGTAGCGCAACGGCTGCACCAGCGGCGCGGAAATTTGCAGCGATGCGGGCAGAGCGTTTTTGTCGGTAGAAAATTCCTTTTGCAGATGCGCCGCAATCGCTGCGTCATAGGCCGCCGTGCGCGCATAAACTTTCGCGCATAATTTCCGGCGCAGTTCCAACGTCGTGTTGCCGCTCTCGGAAATTTGTTTCGCCACTTCCGCGTAATCCGCCGGATCCACGATGACCGTCACGCTGTCGTGATTTTTCGCCGCGCTGCGGAGCATTGAAGGCCCGCCGATGTCAATGTTCTCAATCGCATCGTGCAAGGCCACGTTGGGTTTCGCTACCGTCGCTTCAAACGGATAAAGATTCACCACCACCAAATCAATCGGCTTGATGCTGTGCTGCGCCACCG
>JBEEMY010000084.1:0-7523 GCA_041192415.1 Verrucomicrobiota bacterium
TCAATGCCCAGCTTGCTGCCGCTGGCGATTTCGCTCGTCGCGTGGTCGAGCACGTCGGACGGGCCTTTGGTGAAGATGCTGTCGCGCTGCGGATCGGTGTTGGCCGTGAGATGGAACAGCACTTCGCTGGTGTTGTGGACGTTCACGCCGGCGTCCACCACCACGATGTATTTCGTGAACATCATCTGCCCCATGCCCCAGAGGCCGTGCATGATTTTGTAGGCCTGCATCGGGTAGGTCTTCTTGATGCTGACGAACACGAGGTTGTGGAACACGCCTTCCGCCGGCAGCGCGATGTCCACGATCTCGGGGAAATTCATCTTGAAGATTGGCAAAAATAATTTCACGCTCGCGCCGCCGATGTAAAAATCTTCCATCGGCGGAATGCCGACAATCGTCGCCGGATACACCGCGTCCTTGCGATGCGTGATGGCCGTGATGTGAAACACCGGATACGGCTCGGGCAACGTGTAATAGCCGGTGTGATCGCCGAACGGCCCTTCGTCGCGCAACGGCTCGGTGGGGTCAATGTAACCTTCGATGACGAAATCGGCGTTGGCGGGAACTTCCAGATCGTTCGTCTCGCACTTGATCAGCTCGACGGATTTTTTGCGAAGATAACCGGCGAGGAGAAATTCATCCAATCCATCCGGCATCGGCGCGGTCGCGGCGAAAGGAAACATCGGGTCGCCACCGATGAAAATGGCGACGGGCATACGCTCGCCCTTTTCGTAATAACGACGGCCATGGCGCGCGGCGACTTTCTGCAACTGCCAGTGCATGCCGGTGGTTTTGTCGTCGTAAATCTGGATGCGATACATGCCGAGATTGCGCTCGCCGGTGTCCGGGTCGCGCGTGACAACGCAGGGCAGCGTGATGAAACGCCCGCCGTCCAACGGCCAGCATTTGAGGATGGGAAGGTTGAGCAGCGTTGGCGGATTTGGCGAAGTGCCTTTCTGCCAATCCGGCGCGGGCGGCCAACTTTTCGCGGGAGCTGGCGAGTCAAACTTTTGAATCACGTCTTTGCACGAACCGTTCTTCACCGTCTTCGGTTTCGCGTGGCGCAAATCCAGCGCGAGCGAAAGTAGCTTGATGGCTTCTTTGAAACTCGTCGGCGGCTTGGCTTTCATCAGGGCGCCGAGTTCGTTCGCCACTTCATCCACGGACTCCGCGCCCATGCTCATGGCCATGCGCTTGTGCGAGCCGAGCGTGTTGATGGCCACGGGAAACGGCGACACGACGCCGTTGACGGTGGGCTTTTCAAACAGCAATGCCTTGCCGCCGCCGGGCAATTTCATTTCGCGGTCGGCAATCTCGGTGATCTCGAGTTCGGTGGCGACGGGCTGGGAAATGCGTTTGAGTTCGCCCGCCTTATCGAGGGCGTTGACGAAATCACGGAAGGAATCAAAAGCCATGCCGTGAGACTAACAAAGACACGGTTCAGAAGAAAAGAAATTGCCACAGAGGCACAGAGCACACAGAGGAAAACTTTATGTGGGGAATTATTGGCTGCGGCGCAAGCTGCCTCTGTGACCTCTGTGTCTCTGTGGCAGAACTAACCCGTCTTGGCTTTCACACGCTTTGTGAAACTTTCCGTGCGGGTAACGGCGCGTTTGTGCTGGTCGCGCACAATGGTTTACCGCGCCTTCACGTCAGCGCGCTGATTTCGGCAGAGGCGCTTTCAATCTCGTCGTTCAAGTCGAGTTGCAGGCCGCGACAATTGAAAAATTGGGTGAGGTATTGCCATTCGGGTTGTTCCTCCAGCGATTTGGCGATGCGCATCTGGCCGCCGATGTTCACGTCGCCGAGATTCGCCAGCGTATCGGCCACGCTCACGCAGCAGGCGAGAAAACCGGAGTCGCCCTGTGGGTCGCAGGTGTGTGCGGGATGGACGGCTTGATGATGAAAACGCACGGCGTGGAAAATGTGCTTGTGAAGCTTGAGGCACTGGCAGAGCGAAGCGCCGATGCAGGTGTGGTCAAGGCCGAGCAGGTCAAATTCCGCCGCCGCGTGGCCGCACTGGCGTTCCATTGAACGCATCATGATGGCCTCGAACTCGCGCGGAAAATAATGTTCCAAGACGAGTTTGCCGATGTCGTGCAGCAGGCCGGTCAAATACTCCATGCCGGTCACCTCGCGAAACGCACCCGCGAGCCGCTCGGTCAGGCGCGCGACCAAAACACTGTGGAGCCAGAAGCGCTGCCAGTTCACTTTGATGCGGAGATGATTGAAGTTGTCCATCACGCCGACGGTGAAAGCGATGCGACGCATCTCGTCCACGCCGATGAGGAACAACGCGTCTTGGATGTTCGTCAAATCGCGTCCACCGTGAGCCGGCGTGGCGGCGACGCGCAGGCAGCGCGCGGAAAGTCCCGGATCCAATTCCACCACGGCGGCGAGTTCTTCCAGCCCGCACTTGTCGTCCTTGGCCATGGAAATAAGTTTCATCGCGGCGATGGAGAACGAGGGCACGGAAGTTTCGGACGAAAGCAATTCCACCACGCGGTCATGCACCCAGCGTTTGGCTGGATGTGTGGCGAGAAAGGATTCATCAACTAGGCGTTTTCTTTCCATGCAGCAAATGCCCGCGCCAGGCGAAGGCAATCCTGTTTCTCATTCGGCAGAAACCGCACGGTGCTGAAGCGGGAATCGCAAACTGGATACCGGACATATCAATTCTCATCGGATGCTGATTGACAACTGGCGGCGATAAGTGGAAAAGCAAGGCCATCACCAACATGACCGAAGCCGTGAAATATTTTTTTGGGCAGCGCGCAGGTTTGCCGAAAGCATTGGCCGGAGGTGTTGGTTGGCAGGCGCTGGTGCTGGCGAGCGCGTTGCTGGCGCTGGCCGTTGAAGCGCAGCCGACGAATCAGGAATTGCTCACGGCGGCGGCGGTGCGCGGGCTGACCGTTGAACAAGCCAAGTCACTGCGGCACGTTCATCTGCGCGGCGTGGTGACTTTTTTTGACGAGAATCTTTTCTCGCGTTTCATTCAAGACGACACCGCCGGCATTTATCTGCAATACTCCACCGCCACACCCTGGCTGGTTCCCGGCCAAATCGTGGAGGTCGAAGGCGTCAGCAGTCCCGGTGAATACGCCCCGATTGTCGTGCCGGAACACGTGAGCATTGCGGGCACCGGGAATTTGCCCGCCGCGAAGTCGGTGACCTACGAGCAACTTGCCAGCGGCAAGGAAGACAGCCAGTTCGTGGAAATCTCCGGCATCGTGCGGTCGGTGCAACTGCCCGAAGGATCACCCTACCACCTGATTGAAATTGCCACCGGCGGCGGACGGCTTACGGTTTATGTCCGGCAATTGCCGGTGAAACGAACCGAGGAATTGCTGGACAGCACCGTGCGCGTGCGCGGGGTTTGCTCGACCCGGTTCAACCATCAGCGGCAGTTGTTTGCCATCCGGCTCATGGTTCCGCAGCCGGAAGATTTGGTGATCGAAGTTCCGGCGCCCACCGAGCCGTTTGCCACCGCCACCCGGCCCATTGGCAGCCTGTTGCAATTCGATCCGCAGGAATCCTTTGGTCACCGCGTGAAAGTTGCGGGGAAGGTAATTTATTATGAGCCCGGCAAACTGCTCTTCCTGGAGGCCGGCGAGCAAGGCGTGGAGATTCAAACGAAAGAGCGCGCGCCGTTGCAACTGGGCGATCAAGTGGAAGCGCTCGGCTTTGCCGGTCAGGGGGAATACACGCCCATCTTGCAGGATGCCAGCTTTCGGAAAATTTCCACCGCGCCGCCGCTGCCGCCTTCCCGCGTCACGCCGGACGAGGCGCTCAAAGGCAAACACGATTGCCGATTAATCACCGTCACCGCCAAGCTGCTGGATCGCGCGCTGCACGGGGTGGAAAGATATTTAATCCTGCAAGACGGAGATTTTATTTTCCATGCCTACCTCAAGCCGGCTGATGGGCAAGATGCCTTTGCCGCCCTCGCCAACGGCAGCCGCGTCGCGGTCACCGGGGTTTGCAAAATTGATCCGGGCGAATGGCAGGCCGGCGAAGAGTGGCGGGCCAAATCGTTTCAGATCGAATTGCGTTCGTCGGGAGATATCGTCGTGCTGCAATCGCCGCCGTGGTGGACGCTGAAAAAATTATTGTGGACGGCGGCCGGGCTGGGGCTGGTGGCGCTGGCCGCGTTTGGCTGGGTCATGGTGCTGCGGCGGCAGGTGGCCGAGCGCTCGCGGCAATTGGAGATGCAAATTCAAGAACGGCAGCGCGCCGAGCGCGGGCGGGAGATCGAGCAGGAGCGCGCGCGCGTCGCCCATGATTTGCACGATGACTTGGGCGCGGGTTTGACCGAGGTGAATATGTTGAGCTCGCTCGTAAAAAGTTCCACCACCACCGCCGAGGAAAAGAATCGTTATCTCGATGATCTGACCGAAACCGCGCGGCGCATGGTGACCTCGCTCGATGAAATCGTCTGGGCGGTGAATCCGCGCAACGATACCATCGCCTCGCTCGCGAGCTATTTCGGTGCGTATGCGCAACGGTTGCTGGAGCTCGCGTCCGTGGCTTGCGGTCTGGATGTGGCAGAGGATTTGCCGGAGCATCCGCTGGATCCGAAGTTTCGGCAGGAAATTTTTCTGGCGTTCAAAGAAGCGCTCACCAACATCGTCCGCCACGCGCAAGCCACGCAAGTGTGGTTGCGCATTGCGGTGCGCGACGACCAGCTCATCGTGGAACTGGCGGACAACGGCCAGGGTTTTAATTTGAGCGAACGCAAAACCGGCGACGATGGTTTGGTGAACATTCAGGAGCGGTTGCAATCGCTCGGCGGCGATTGTGAAATTACGAGCGACCTGCAAAAAGGCACCACCGTGCGTTTCCAAGCGCCGCTCCCGAAAAGATTATTATGATTAAAGTTGGCATCGTGGAAGACAACAAGACGCTGCGCGAAGGTTTCGAGACGTTGCTGAACCGCACGCCCGGTTTCCAATGTGTTTGCACCAGCGGCACGGTGGCGGAGGCGTTGAAAAAAATTCCCAAGGCCGCGCCCGACGTGGTGCTGATGGACATTCAACTGCCGGATTCGACCGGCGTGGAGTGCACGGCGAAACTCAAGGAGCTGATGCCGAAAATCCACATCGTCATCGTCACGGTGTATGAGGACTCGGAAAGAATTTTTCAGGCGTTGCGCGCGGGGGCTTGTGGTTATTTGCTGAAACGTGCCCAGCCGGAACAAATCATCAACGCCATCAAGGAAGCGCAAGATGGTGGCGTGCCGATGACGCCGGAGATTGCGCGCAAAGTCATCGGGCAGTTCCGTCAGCAAACCACGGCCGCGTCGCAAGTGGAAGATCTTACCGAGCGCGAAAAGGAAGTCTTGGAATTTGTCATGCACGGGCTGGGCAACAAGGCGATTGCTGACCGGCTGGGCGTGACGGTGGCTGCCGTGAAGTGGCATCTGCAACACATCTACGAAAAGCTCCACGTCCATTCGCGGACGGAGGCGGCGCTGAAATTCAAGCAGGGACAGGGTTCTTAAAAAACTAGCCGCTCGGCTAGCTAGGCAGTTATTGAAGACTTGCTAGGGTGGTTAAGTATCCACTTAACGAACGCAGATATCGTTTCTGCTTGTCGTGCTAACCACCAAAAAATAAATGAATGCGCTCCTCTGCAACCAACCAAATAAAACCGGGCTGCGTCGGTTCGGTAGCTTTCAACTGCTGCTCGTTCTAACTGCGCTGTTCGCGCTGTCGGCGACAAAAACTTTGGCGACGCTCATCGCCTACGATTCGTTTAATTACTCCGGCGCGCAGGTGAACAACGGCACGGCTGTGCCTTCCGGCGCGCCCACCCAGACCACGAGTGGCGGCTGGACGGCTGGCAACTGGCAGTGTGCGCCCGCGGCCGGTGGGGCTTTGACGTTGAACGCTTTTGGTCTCGCCTATCCTAGTCTGCCAACGGTCAACAAATCCATTTCCACGCTCGGGGCAAATTATTTATACAGTCGCATCGCGGGCGCACCCACTGCGGGCAGCGTGTGGGTGAGCGTGCTCTTCAAGCAGACCGGCGACATCGGGGGCAACCGGGCTGGGGTGATTTTGGAAAACAGCAGCGGCACCGGCGTCATGCTCGCCTACCAGCAATTCAGCGGCACGCAAGGCAAGCCTTGTTTGATGGCGATGACCGGAACGATTAGTCAGGGGGCGCAAATCGGAACCAGCACGACGGCGCAGACCTATCTCAACACGAATCTGTATGTGCTGGAATTTGTTTATACCGGCGGCGTGGTTTCGAGCATCAAGGTTTATTCCAATCCGACGGCCGGACAGCCCACGGCTCCGTCACCTGACTTCACGGTGTCCTCGGGTTTTGGCACCATCGGGGCACTCGTTAATTTTGGTATGATTAATTCCGTCGGGGCCGCGAACATGACGATGGATGAATTCCGCGTGGCCGACTCCTTCGCTGACGCAGTCGGTGTTTCCCTCATCCCGGTGAATGTTTCCATCTCCAGCCCGACCAACACGCAGACGGTGAGCGTTTACAATTATACAATCAATGCCACCGCCATCGTTGTGCCGGGCACGATTACTAACGTGGACTTCTATGTGGACGCCGCGCTCGTCGGCAGTGATGCAACGTCGCCGTTCAGCTACGTCGTCAGCGGCGCAACGGCGGGCACTCACACGCTGCAAGCGGTGGCAACTGACAGCGGTGGAATTATGGCCACGTCGTCCGTGGTCAACGTTACTGCGGCAAATCTTCCGCCGTCCGTGACCGTCACCAACCCGGCGAATGCAAGCCAGATTCTCGTCGGCACGAGCGTGTCTATCGGCGCTTCGGCGACGGATGACAGCACGGTGACTAATGTGAATTTTTATGTGGATGGCGGCTTCGTCGGCAGCGACAACACCAGTCCGTATGCCGCGAGTTGGACGGCGACCGTTGGTGCTCATGCGCTGACGGCCGTAGCGTTTGATAACGATGGGGCGAGCAAAACTTCAGCGGTGGTGAATGTCACCGGCACGTTGCCGTCCGTGTCCATCAGCAGCCCAACGAACACACAGGCAGTTAGTATTTACAATTACACAGTCACCGCCAATCCCACCGTGACACCCGGCACGATCACCAATGTGGACTTCTATACGGACGCGGCCTTCATCGGCAACGACACCACCGCGCCGTTCAGTTTCGTCGTCAGCGGCGCGGCGGCGGGCGCGCACACACTGCAAGCCGTGGCGTGGGACAGCAACGGTAATTCGGCCACGTCGTCCGTGATCAACGTCACGGCGGCGAACTTGTCACCGTCCGTGACCGTTACCAACCCGGCGAACGCAACTCAGATTCTGGTTGGTTCGATTGTCTCCATCGGTGCTTTGGCGACGGACGATAACTTGGTAACGAACGTGGATTTTTATGTGGATGGCGGCTTGGTCGGCAGCGACAACACCAGTCCGTATGCCGCGAGTTGGACGGCGACCGTTGGTGCTCATGCGCTGACCGCCGTGGCGTTTGATAACGATGGTGCGAGTAAAACTTCAGCGGTAGTTAGTGTCACTGGA
>JBEEMY010000085.1:0-7399 GCA_041192415.1 Verrucomicrobiota bacterium
TACCTGGGCCAACTTTCCAAATGTAGTCGTAGTCTTGATCAATGACTCCTTTGTCGCTGACAACAAAACCGCTGGTGAATTTCCCTGTGGCGGTAAGCTTGTATTGTTGCAAAATCGCTTCGTCCACCGGATGCGTGAAGTAAGGCTGGAGTTGCATCAAGTCGGTGGGCAAAAGTCCGTCATTGGCTTCTACGAATTTTTTCAATGCGCTGCTCAAGTCGGGCATGAAATTATTCTTCGCCGAGTGGCGCACTTCGCTTTGCGCCTTGCGGATTCCGGCGGCTGAATTCAAATTTGCATTTTTGGCAATCGCTAACCATTGGTCTTCGCTGACCAAGGCCAATTCGGGAACGCGTTGTTCAGGATGATCGTCGAAAAGTTTTTTAAGATTGGCTTCGTTGGCTTTCCAAGCCAGAGCTTTTTGCACAAACGGGTCATTCACTTGAGCCGCATCATTTCGAAGCACGGCGTTTTGACCGCGCAATTTCAAAAGTTCGCTTTGATTCGGGTTTGATTTGAGTCGCGAATTCTCCGCCAGCAAATCGGCCAACCGGTTGGTCGCGTCATGGCGTTCCTTTTGCAACTGCTGGATTTGTTCCGCCAGCGGCGCTAGTTGCACTTGGAGCATTTTATTTTCTTCGTGCGCGTCACTGGCTTGCTTGGCTTGGTAAATTCCCACGCCGACACTCACGGTCAGCGCGGCGGTCACGGCAATTTTTTGTAAGGTAGTCATGGCAATGGTGGCGAGGGTTAAACTGGTTCCGGTCAAGGCAGCGGTGGTGATGCTGGCAGTGAGGGCAATGGGCGCGGCTTGAATGGCATTGGCCGTCACCGCGCCGGTGATGGCGGTCACGCTGAGCGTCACGCCGGATTTGGTGAGGGTGGCGCGGAGTTTTTCGAGGGCGCGATTCACGCGCACGCGGGCGGCGTCTTCGCTCACGCCCAGCGCCGCGCCCACTTCGGCCAGCGGCTTGTTCTCAAAATAACGGAGCAACACGGCGTTGCGATCGGCTTCGCGCAAGCCGCCCATCGCGTCGTCCAACACGGGGGCGATTTGTTTCCAGGCGTCGTCAGTTTCAGCAGTAGTGAGGGTGGATTCCATGTAAGCCTCCTGTTCGCGGCGCTGGCGGCGGATGTTTTCCTTGAGGGCATTGGCCGCCGTGAGCCGCGCGGTCTGATACAACCAGCCGGTGAGCACCACGCGGGCGGAAATACCACCAGCCTTGCGCGCAAGGATGATGAAAACGGCTTGCGTGATCTCCTCGGCCAGCGAATCGTCACTGGTGAACCGCCGGGCGGTGGAATGAACGAGGTTGACGTGGCGCGTGACGAGCGTGGCAAAGGCGTGCTCCGCGCCGGTGCGGGCGAATTCAGTGAGCAGTTCGTGATCGGACAGTTCGGCCATTCACGGAATAATGTCCACCAAAGCTGAAAGCGAACAAAGTATCGAAATAATTTTTCGGGTGGTGGCGTTTTTCGCGCTGCGAAAAACCCGTCGCCGAGCGCAGCGTCAGGCGACGGAATCATTCGCGAACCAAAACGCTGCCAGACCACAAAGTGACCGCCGCGCGGTCAATGTTCGGTTGCAGCGCGACCGAACCCACCCCCGGCTCCACACCTGCGCTTATTGAATTTTCCACTCCAGCACGCCGCCGGAAAAATCTTTTTGTAGTTGAACTTCAATCCGCAACGCGCTGGTTTCCACGGCGGAAAATTCCACGCGGTTCCAGCCGTCTTTCTGCCCGCCCAAATCCGCTGCGCCGTCAACGGGCTTCCACGCATCGCCGGATTTGTAGAGCAGTCGCGCGGAAACTGGCACGCGGCATTGGCCCTTGCCCGTGTCATCAAACCAATAGACTTCCGCGCTGGAAATTTTCTTCGGCGCGGCAAAATCATACTGCACCCACTCGCTCGTGCCGCGATGATCCCAGAACGTCAGGCGCGGAATGGATTCGTCGCCGGAATTTTTCGGTTCGAGGCCGTCGTTCACCGCATCCACCATGTCGTTCACGAAACAGTGCGACGCGCTGACGTGATACACCGGCTTCTTCGCCACGGGCGAGGCCTTCCACGGGTGTCCATCCGACGAATCGCTCGCGGTCGGAAACGCCGCGATGCGCAGCCGCGCCGCGCCCATTGGAATCAGCGTCACCTCCTGCTTTGACTGCGTCGTGAGCGCCGGACTATCCTGCAACACGGCGGCGAGGCCGTGTTTGTCCAGCGTCCATTCGGGAATCTGTCGCGCCTGGGTGACGATTTGAATCGGCGCACTCTCTGGTGTGAACGGAAAATTATCTTTCGGCCACGCGAGTTTTTTCACGGCAAACGTTTTCTCCGTCACCGCGCCATCAAAGGCCAGACCAAAATTCCATGGCGTCGTCGGCAAAATTTCAAACGACGGCCACTTCGAGGGGTCGGCAGTTTTCTGCCATGAAGAATCGCCAATCGCCGTGCGCGCGCTGTCCTGCTGCACGAATTGCTCGCCGATCTTGAGCGAGAACGTCAGCGGCCCGTAGTTCACGCTCACGCTGTGGTGATTCGCCGCCCACGTTTTCACGGCAACTTCCATCGGCAAATCGAGCGTCACCACATCGTTGTTTTTCCATTTGCGTTCGATCCGCAAATATTTTCCGGTGACAATTTCCGTAGAAATCTTTTTTCCGTTGATGGCCACGCCGGCAGTTTTGCACCACGCCGGAATTCGCAAGTAGAGCGGAAATGTCACCGACTTGTCCGCGTGAATCGTGAACCGGATTTTTTCCTCGAACGGATATTTCGTTTCCTCGCTGATGCGAATTTTCGCGCCGTCACCGACTTGCGCCATCACTTCGTTTGCCGAATAAACTGCCGCGCACAAACCATTATCCGGCGTGGCGAGCCAAAGATGTTTCGTGAAATACGGCCAGCCCATCGAGTGATTATGCTGGCAGCAACGCGCGCTGAACGGGTTCATCATCAGGAACGGCCCGCTGTTATCCAGGCCAGGTGCATGATTTTTGGAATCGCTCACGACCATGTTCGGCGCGGTGAGATAGCGCAGGCCGCGAAAATCCGGCAGCACGGCGGCGGGATAGGAATTGAACGCCACGTCCTCGCATTGATCCGCCCAAAACGGATCGCCGCTGATCTGCA
Organism: Verrucomicrobiota bacterium; assembly: GCA_041192415.1. GTDB lineage: Bacteria > Verrucomicrobiota > Verrucomicrobiia > Limisphaerales > UBA11358 > UBA11358. Next base: position 3,133 of record JBEEMY010000085.1, read on the forward strand.
TGAGCAATTCATCCGAGAACATTTGCTCCACCATGCCGCACGTCTCGACGGCTTGATGCGGATCGGAATAACCGGCGCGACAATTTTCATCGCCGCCAAACATACCGCCGGGAACCTGGCCGTAACGTTTGCGAACCTCGTTGAAGTTGGCGTAGCTGGCCGATAATTCCGCCGCGTTATGCGTCAGCAAAAAACGCTCCGCCGGTTCGCGAAAACCTTCCGCGATATTTACGTTGTGCCAGTTCGGCAGGTCGCCGGTCATTTCCCAGTTCGCCGAGCAGCGGTGAATTTTTTCCACGAGCTTCAATAACTCCACATCGCCGGTGCGGTTGTAGAGCCAAAGGACGCTGTGAATGATGTCGCTGCCGCGCATTTTCTGCCAATAGTGCGTGAGAAATTTTTCATCCGGCAGAGAATTTTGGAAACGAAAATATTTTGTCATCACGTCCAACACACGCGGATCGGCGGTGCGCTCGTAGTAAGTCTGGAAGCAATAAAGCATGAGCATATTCGCCCAGAAATCGCGCGTTCCGTCGTCGTCGAATTTTTGATCCGGGCCGAAGTCGCCGTCGGGCCGCTGGCTGTTGAGCGCGCCTTCGATCCACGTCTGGCTTTCCGCGATCATCTTCGGGTCGTTGAGCAGATAGGCGAGCGGAAGATAACCGCGCAGCCAGTAAGGCACTTCCTCCCAGCCGTATTTTCCTTTGCCATCCTTGCTCAACCACGAGTTGTCCTCCTTTTGCAACCACGCGCTGATCTCGCCCAGATTGCCGCAGAGACCCGCGCGTTGGCGGTTAAGAAATTCCTGCAACCAACCTTTCGGCTGCACCGCGCCAAACGGCAACGCGATGAACCGGCTCGGTTCCAGCGGTGCGCGGTTGCCGAGATAAAATTTATTGGTCATGGAAATTTCCGGCCGGTCAACGAGGGAAATTTTATCAGCGCCCAACGCGGTGAAGGAGGCCAGCACCGTGGCCATGACAAGCGGACCGTTCAGATTCAATTTCATAATGAGTCGAGGATTTTGAAGATACTAAATCGCCGCCGCGAAAAACGGGACAAGAATTTTACAGCGGCGCGTGGCATAAAACGGCCACCGCAAGCACCAGATTTTTTGCGCCATCAATCCTTGCAGGGTTGGCTTCCAAACTCCAACGGGAAAAGCAGTCGGGCGCGCCGTGAAGCGCGCCCGATGACAAACCAATCCACTGCCGTCTATTTTTTCGCGGCCGACAGCGCGCCGGATTTTTCAATTCCGACAAATCCGGCATCAATGTATTGGCCGCCGCCCGTTTGATGGCAGTGAATTGCCACCAGGTTTTTCCCCGGCTTCAACGCCGCGCGACCGGGCGTGGTCAGCGAAAATTCGTCGTATTCACTGGTGTATCCCTCGGCGTGCACCGCCAGCACGCCGTTGATAAAAACTTCCGCGTCTTCGTCATGGTGCATCCACAAGTTCACTTTACCAAGATTCGTTTCCGGCAATTCCACTTCGCGACGGAGCCAGATGTCCGCCGTATTCCAGACTGTGCCGATGACCGCGCCCGGCGTGTTCCGCGTGCCGAATCCGCTTTGGCCGCGCTTCCATGCCGCGTCATTGAAACTGGAATTCATCCACTCCGCAGCGGGCGCGGTGGTGGTGTAACTCCAAGTTGCCGACCGCTTGTCCGCCGCCGGCAGCACCACGCTGACTTTCGGCGCGACCGGCATCGGCGCCCAATTCGCCGCCTTCGTTTGATCGCGGCCGGCATATTTATTCCAGACGGTTTTGTCGTAAAGCATCTGAATAAACACGCCGCCAACCACGGGGCGCGCGGTGAAGCCAACTTTCTTCGCAGACTTCGTTTGATACCAGTCCGTCATCGGCGAGCGATCCGGCGTGTTGTTGAGGAACGTGATGATCGGCGCGACCAGCGCCTCGAAGTCCGCGCGGTTTTGCGTGAGCGTGGCCGTCCAGGTGATCCAGTCGAGCTTGGTGTAAGTCTCGCGGTTATCGAGCGGCAGGCCGTATTGGTTCTGCATTTTTTTGTAATACGCCATTTCCGTTTGCGCGACTTCAGCAGGAAACAAATTCAATCCCAGAATTTTGTCCCAGACCATGTTGTATTTCTGGCTCCACGAACCCGGACGATCATACGCGAGGCGCAGGTGGTCGCCTTCGAGTGCTTCCTTCGCGAGCCGTTGCGCGAAACCGCGCGCGAGTTTGAAATACGCATCCGCCTTTTCTTTTTCGCCGCGCATTTCGCACAGCTTGGCGAACGAGCCGAGACCGCAAATCGCCTTCACGCTCAAGTTCACATTGTGCGCGAGATGCCCAGCGAAGTCGTCCGTGCAAAGCTGGTTCTCCGGGTCATAACCTTTTTCCTTCAAGTATTCCGCCCATTGTTCAAGCTGCTTCCAGTAGCGTCCGGCGAACTTCGCGTTGCCTTCCATCTGCGCGACCGCGCCGAAGAGACAGAGCAGATTGCCGCTTTCTTCCACGGGCATCTGATTGTTCACGCCGCGCTCGCCGTCGCCATAAACCTGGCCGTTGGCCTGCGGATAAGTGCCGAGGTCATGCGGCGCGAACGGAAATTTCCAGCGCTCGCTCGCCGCGTAATCCATGAACGGCACGATGAACGACTTCGCGAGCGTCGGACTGAAAAATAAAAACTGCGGGGCCATCGGATAAAAAACATCGGATGTGCTGATGCAGCCGTTGGAATGATTTTCTTTGCAGAACTGCAAGGGCTGGCCGTTGTCATCCGCGACAAATTTTCCGGCGGCAAAGCACTGGCGGTAGGCGAGCGCGCCGAGTTGCGCGTAGTTTTCCCCGCCCGCGTTCCGCAAGTCATTCATCAATTCTTCGTCAAACTTAACGCAGCGTTTTTGCAGCGAGACAAAATCTTTGGCCGAGGCTTTCAACAAGTCCGCCGCTTCCCAGCCGTTGCGCCGCCAATACGGGCGCAAGTTTTTCTTCATGTATTGAATCGAGTAGAGATCGTCGTAGGCGAGGATTAATGTGCAGATTGCCGCGTCGGATTTGACTTCGCCGAGATCCACGGCGAAGGCGATGACGGAATCGTTGCGGTTGTTATTTTGCAGCATGGCCTGGAGATGCGCAGCGCGCAAAGGCGTGTTCGCCACAAAACTTTCGCGGGTGCTTTCCGCCGTGCCGACCGTGGACGTGGCGCGTTTGTCGTTCGCCATCGCCACATACAAAAAGCCCCAGTCAATGCGGATGTCATCGCCGCGATGTTTCAAAACCGCCTGCTCCACGGAACCAACGCGCCAGGCTTTGATGCCCGCCGTGTCCGCATTTTCAAACGTCACCGGCTGTTCGCCTTGGTTGACGGCCAGTTCCGAACGCGCGTCAAAATAAACTGACACGTCATGCTTCGCGGCATCCGCCGACTGCGCCGACCACGTCGCATAAGTCACCGGGCGCGAGAGGATGTCCAAATCTTCCGGCAACGCCGCCGTCATAAACGTGAGCGTGAGCTGCACGCCAGCGCCGGCGAAGGAATAAATCGTCCGCGTTGGTAGCACTTCGAGTTTGGTCTGCGCGAGCGCAGGCAAGTTCGCCGGTTCCGCGCCCATGAGCCGGAAGGTTTTTCCGTCAATCCGCACGAGGCTGGTGAGACGATGCTGTTTGCCCGTCCAGTGCGTCGTGTCCGCGTCGGTGAGTTTATCGGCGGGCGACCAGATGCTCAAGAACGGATCAAACGTGACCAGCGGCACGGCGGGCGGGCGAAACGTTTGCGCCGCGGCTTCAACCGCAGCGATCACAAACGCTGCCAACAGGATCAACGAGCTTTTTTTCATAAATTGCAATACCAATTAATAATGTGGAAACAAAAAGTCCCCAATAACTTGTAGCAGTAATAGTTAAAATAATACCAAGTAAATGAAATGCAAAGGCAAGAACTAATAAACGTTTCATTCCAATAATATCTACCACTAAACCACCAATGATAACTGCTAAAGGAAACCCCCAAAATGCTGTAGCGGCAATGCTTCCTAATTGTGTTTTGGATAAATGTAATTCGTCGCCCCAAGTGCCTAATAAACCGGCTCTAATTCCAAAAGAAAGTGAGGTTACTAAAAGTGCTAAGCAGCTTGCAATAAAAAGTTGTTTCTTGTTAATAGTTGGCATAAATCGTTGGGTATATAAAAAATATAATTGGCGGTTTAAATGTAGAAATAAATTTCAACTGACAATAGTTTTTTTAATTATTAATAATGCTTTATTTCAATGCAACCCTTTGATATTTATAAACTTTTTACC